>JAGWJK010000040.1 GCA_028865845.1 Rhizobiaceae bacterium | reverse complement strand
GAGCCCGAAGATGAACTGCAAAACGACGGAGGCGCCGGTCCACCAGAGCGTGTTCTTCAGCGCGCCGTAAAAGGCAGCATCCTTCGACAAATCACGAAAGTGATCGAGGCCGATGAAGCCGCCGGAGAAGGGATTGAGCAGCTGAATGTCACGGAACGCATAGGAAATGCCGATCACCAGCGGCACCAGCATGACGGCGATAATCAGGATGAGAGCGGGCGCACTATAGAGATAGGGCTCCGAGGCGTCGGCGAGACGTCGAAGCCAAGACCTGCGGTCATGACGCCTGTCGAGCGTGTCGGCGGTGATGGTCATAGCCAAAGTTCCAGTTCACGGCGTTGAGGCGCCGTTTTTCTTGTGTGTGGAAAAGCGGCGGCGGATTGCTCCGCCGCCGACTGCGAAATTACTTCTTGGCGAGGAACTTCTGCTGTGCCTTCGTCAGGTAATCCGCCCATTGATCGGCCAGATCCTTGGCGGAGATATCGCCGAGCATCGCCTGCTGCGAGGTCTTGATCGCCAGCGAATCCTTGAAGAAGGCAAATTCTTCGAGGTAGGTCGGCATGACGGTCGGAACCGTGTCCTTGTCAGCCAATTCCTGGAACCAGCCCTTGAACTGGTCGCCGGCATAGAAGGGGTCCTTTTCCGCAGCCGTGTAAGCCGGGAGCGCGCCGATCTTCTTGTTCCAGGTGAGGTTGCCTTCCGGTCCTTCCAGGGTTGCGATCAGCTTCCAGGACAGATCCTTGTTCTGGCTGGTGGAGAACATCGACCAGCCGCCGTAACCGATGGTCGGGAAGGACTTGCCATCCGGGCCCTTCGGCAGCGGCGCTACGCCGAAATCGTCCTTGTTCATGCGCTCGGCTACAGCAATCAAAGCGTCCGGATCCTGATCGAGGAAGGCGCAGGTGCCGGAATAGAAGCCGGCCACGACTTCGTTGAAGCCCCAGTTGACGCTATCCTTTGGCGCCAATCCCTTCTTATAGAGATCGACCATCCATTCGATGCCCTTGGCCCAGCCGGGGCTGTTAATCGTCGAGGTGCCGTCATCCTTAAAGTACTTGTTGTCGCCGGCCATGGAGGCGGCAAAGATCATCCAGCCGTTGAGGCCGCCCGGGCCGCCGCGCATGCAGTAGCCATATTTGCCCGGCAGCTTGGAGACTGCTTCGGAAGCCTTGACGAAGTCGTCCATCGTCTTCGGCGGCTCGGTCACGCCGGCCTGCTGCAGAAGCTTCTTGTTGTAGAACATGGCGCGAAGATAGAAGCCATAGGGCAGCATATACGCGGTGTTCTTCACGTCGCGGCCGAGTTCGAGGGCGCGCGGCGTCAGTTCCTTGGTGTGCTCCCACTTGGCGAGATAGGGCTCAAGGCTTTCGAGCATGCCGTTGTTACCGTAGAGCGACAGCCAGGTATCCGGCATTTCCATGACGTCGGGCGTATCGCCGGCCGAAACCATGGTCGCGAACTTCTGGAAGGCTTCGTTCCACGGAAGCGAGATGATGTCGACCTTCGTGCCCGGGTTGTCGGCCTCGAACTTGGCAACGATGGACTTCAGCGTCTCGGTCCGTTCCGGGCTGGTGATGACTTCGACGAGCTTCAGGGTCGTGTCGGCATAGGCCGTCCCTGCCATCATCGCGGCGAAGAGTGCTGTGGTTATCAGTCTTTTCATGTCTCATTCCCCCTTTTAGGTGTTTCTCTCAGGTTGAAGTTTTTATGAGGCGGCGGCGAGCGCTTCCTCGATGTCTTTCCAAAGGGCCTCAGTTCCTTCGAGGCCGATATGGAGACGGACGGACCGCGGATGGATACCGAAGGTATGCGCGGAATTCGGTTGAGCCTTCTGCTGCAGGACGACTTCGCCCGGCACGATCAGGCTTTCGTGCCCACCCCAGCTCACTCCTAATTTGAAGAGCTTGAGGTGGTCTGCGAAGGCGCGGACATCGACGCCTTCGCGGAAAATGAACGAGAACAGGCCCGAAGTGCCATTGAGACCCGCCGGCAAGCGGTTGGCAAGGCCCGGGTGGCAGACCGTTTCCACCACTTCGAGTTCCTGCAGCCGCTTGGCGATCGTCATCGCGGCCGCCTCATGCGCCTTCATGCGGATCGGGAGCGTGCGCAGGCCGCGGATGAGAAGCCAGGCGTCGAACGGCGAAAGCTTGCCGCCGAGATAGGGATAGGCCTCAGACTTGACGCGG
Source organism: Rhizobiaceae bacterium (assembly GCA_028865845.1). Lineage (GTDB taxonomy): Bacteria > Pseudomonadota > Alphaproteobacteria > Rhizobiales > Rhizobiaceae > Rhizobium. The sequence continues at coordinate 9,937 of JAGWJK010000040.1, read as the reverse complement.
GCGATCATCTCCTTGGAGCCGGCAACGACGCCGGCGACGACGTCGCTGTGGCCGCCGAGATATTTCGAGGCGGAGTGGATGACGAGATCGACGCCGAGCGTGATCGGCCGCTGGAAATAAGGGCTTGCCCAGCTGTTGTCGATCATGGTGACGACGCCGTGCTGCTTGGCAAGCGCAGCAAGCGCGCCGACGTCGTGCGCCTCCATCACCCAGCTGGTCGGGCTTTCCATGTAAAAGACCTTGGCGCCCGGCAGCGCCTTGGCGACCGCTTCCTCGTCGCGACCGTCCACATAGGTCACCTCGATCTTCATCCGCTTAAGGATCGTACCGAACAGGCGGAAGGCATCGGGATAGACATGCTTGACCGCGACGATGCGGTCACCCGGCTCGACGAAGCTCAACACGGCCGACGAGATGGCCGCCATGCCGCTTGCAAAGCCGAGCGCGTCTTCGGCGCCTTCGAGCTTGGCCAGCATTTCCTCGAACATCCGCACGGTCGGATTGAGGCCGCGCGTATAGATCGGCCGGACCTTCTCGCCGCGATAGGAAGCGATCATCTCGTCGTAGCTGGAGAAGGTGAACAGCGAGGTCTGGAAAATCGGCGGCACGACGGCTTCGGCATAGTTGCCGTCGTCATGGGCAGTGATCAGCGAGGCGAGGTCGAACGGGTTGTCGCCGTTGTTCATTTGGACATTTCCTTGATATCTTCCTCGACGACGTCGAGAATTTTCAGTGCCTCTTCACGGGCCGCTTCGGGATTGCGGGCTTCGATCGCGTTGAAGAGGGTGCGGTGAAAGGGAAACGAGCGGCGGGCAAAATCCTGGCGCTCGAATGGATGTTCCCAGAACTGCCAGAACGTTTCGCGCATCTGCTCCAGCAGCTGGCGGAAAAGAGGATTGTGCGTCGCGTCGTAGATCGCCAGATGGAAGGCGAGGTCTTCCGGACCCGAGCTACCTTTTTCGATATGGACGCGCTCCATCTCGTCAAGCTTTTCCTCGATCTGCAGCAGATCCCTGGCGGTGCGCTTGCGGGCGGCGACCATGCATGCCTCGCACTCGATCCCGCGACGAACTTCCAGCGTCTGCAACAGCGCATCGCGCAAGTGCCCGGTATCGAGCGACAACGGCATATGGATCGTCGCCTTCGAAACCGGCTTCAGCAGATAAGTGCCGCTGCCCTTCCGGGTCTCGATCACGCCCAGCGCCTGAAAATGACGGATGGCTTCGCGGATGGTCGACCGGCCGACCATGAGCGCGGACATCAGCTCCCGTTCGGCCGGAAGGCGATCGCCCGCCTGCAGCCGTGCACTGTCGACGTATTCCGCCAGCGCGTCCGTCACCTGACGCGCGCGATCCATCACCGGAAGCGGCCGGATAAGCGGCCTGTCATTGTTTGGTGCCTTCATGGTTCCCCATTATTTTTATCGGCAGCCGACCTTTGAAATTGGTCTGACATCTTAGCATTTCTCAAAGATTCGGAATCGTCAAGGACGGGTTTGCCGGTTTGTGATCACAATTCCCCACAATATGCTTTTGAACCGATATGCTACCCTGAAAGGACCGATAGCGTTGGCTCGCCTTGGCGGCAGAACACCACATCGGACATCCTTATTCAGCGGTACGGAAATGTTGGGAGCGTGGCAGTGGTCACCATAGCCGCCGAACCCGCCACCTATTCTACTTCGAGGCGACTGCCTTTTGTAAACCTTTGGATATGTCGTCATGGCAGGGTCGGCCACGACCTATGCCCATAACATTACGCCAGTCGGCGATTTCGATGTCTGTGTCGATCCGGAAGCGATGGACATAGTGCTTTCCAGCGGCGCCCGGAGCATCTGAACGGCTGCTTCCTGCACGATCCACTCTTGGTTGCGGCAGCTGTCGACCCGCTGATGCGCAGCTGGGACAACGCCGACGCACGAGATCTGTGCGGGAGCTCTCGGTGATCTAACCATCTGTGGGGGCGAGATCGGCTTGTGCCAATTGGAGATCTGTACCGACAAGGTGGCGTCTGCGCTGACAACGTCGAGATCAAGCGGTGCCCGGTCGGTTCTGAAGGCAGCATCCTTGCCGCAGGGGGCAAAGCGACTCGCCGCGATGGCGGATAACCGTGTGGCTTGGCAGAGATTCACTCAGGCATCGGCAATTTATTCGCGCCTCCCACGCTGGGTTAGATCTCAGTCCGCACCGAACTCCTCCAGCCAAGCTCTGGCGCAATAAGCGTAACGAAGTCGTGAAGAATCTGGCGGTATTCCTCCTCGTGAAATTCATAGGGCAGTTCCAGCCGGAATTCGCGGACCTGCGGCAGGATCGGATCGGATAGAAGCTGCTCGAGGATGTCGTCTGCCTTGCCGACGATATCGCGCGCAAACAGGGTCCGCCTTTCGCCCTGCGGCGAGAGCGTGCGCTCATGTCGTCCGGCCGCATAGTCGGCATAACGTCTGCGTGTCGCGGCGTCGGCGCCGTCGAACGGCACGATGACACGGCCGAGCGCGACCCGTTTTTCAGCGCCGCCCGATGCGCGATAGCGTCCCAATTGTCGAGATTGCGCAACAAAAAACTCGTCGGTCTCCTCGCCGGTCGTAACATTGCCGATCAGCAAGTTGAAGCCTTTGGCACCGGCCCAGCCAGCCGACGACAGCGAACCACCTCCATACCAGATGCGATCCACAAGACCGCGCGCATAAGGCTGAAGCCGCGGTCGTTGCGGGCCGAACGGCGTTTTGATGACCGTGGTCTCATCGCCCACATAATGCCCTTTGAGATTATCGGCAAAACGCAGAACGCGTTGGTGGGAGAAATCGATGTTTTCCCAATCGCCGTCGAAAGCAAGCGGAGCGATGAGATCGGCATGAAGTGGCCGCCCGGCGCTCAGGCCGATGTTGAGCCTGCCTCGTGAAAGCACGTCGACCGTGGAAAGATCCTCCGCAAGCCGATAGGGACTTTCATAGCCGATCGGAATGACCGCGGTCCCAAGTTCGATATGGGAGGTCCGCTGCGTGGCGGCGGACAGGAATGCGGTCGCCGACGAAATCCCGGGCTCCAGATGTCGTTGCCGAACCCAGGCGCTGTTGAAACCAAGGCCCTCACCGTAGCGGAAGAGATCGAGTGTATTGTCCAAGCCGGATAGTGGATCTGCCTCCGGGTAGTTTCCTGGAGACAGGAAACCGATATGATCGATAGATGGCGTTATATTGCTCACGGACATTTTCCAATCAATACTTCGGCAAGCCGCGAGGATTGGTTTCCGACACCGCCAGGGCCTCTTCGGACAGATGCCAGTGATCGAGGATTTTGGCATAGGTGCCATCCTTGATCAGCCCGTTGGTTGCGATGGTCAGCGCAGCGGCAAGGCCGCTTCCCTTTCGGGTGGTGATCGCCACATCCGAGCGATCCGGCCAACCGGCGCTCAGCGTGCCGACACGTTTGATGTTTTTGTCGCGAGCGGCGATATAGACGAGCTGCGCGTGGGGCTGGACGATGACATCCGCACGGCCTGACTGCAGCGCCAACAAGCTTTCGGCCTCGTCGTCGTAATATTGCAGGTCGATCGGGTTCAGACCGGCGGCGACGTCTTCGTCGCTCCATTTAAGCAGGATACGCTCCTGGTTGGTGCCGGCGCCGACGATGATCCTGAGCCCGGCCGCATCCTTCGGCTCCTTGATCGACGCGACCTTGCTGTCGGCTTTGACAAAGAAGCCATGCAGACCTTGCCGATAGGTGGAGAAATCGAACTTCTCCTTGCGTTGCTCGGTGACGCCGACGTTTGAGATCACCGCGTCGTATTTACCGGACGTCAGCCCGAGTGGCCAGTCGGCCCATGCAACCGGGACAAGCTCCAGCTTCAGCCCGAGGCTGTCGGCAATCGCCGAAGCATAGTCCGGATCGGCGCCGACGACCGTCCTCGCGTCAGTTCCATAAGTGGCAAGTGGCGGGCCGCCGGGGCTGACGGCCACCGTAAACTTGCCTGGCGACACGAACCTGAAGTCCTTCGGGACGGCGCGCATCGCATCCTCATTCTGTGTTGCGTGAATGCGGTTGGGCTGGTCGGGGCTGAGATCGAAATCGTCTGCGGCACCTGCAATACGTCCGAAGGACGCCACGGCCATTGCTACCACGAACAGCTGGCTTGCGGTCGAATAGAGAGTCACGGTGATTATCCTCGTTCGGGGCAATCTCTGAATTCAAGCGGACCGGCGCCCCAATTGCCGGTCCGCCAGCCCCACCTTACGAACCGCTTTTCGGAAGGCCGGGTGGGTTGGTGCGTGACTGGTCGATCGCCTCGGATGTCAGGTTCCAGTGCTTCAGCGCCTCTCCGTATTTGCCGTCCTTGATCAGGTCGTTGATGGCAATCGTGAGCGCATCGGCAAGTCCCGATCCCTTCTTCGTAGTCACGGCGATCTCGGCGGTAATCGGCCAGCCACCACTGACGGTGCCGACGAGCTTGGTGCCGCCCTTGATGGCAGCGCTGTAGGCCAACGTCGCATTCGGGTTGAATTCGACATCGGCGCGGCCTGACTGGATGGCAAGATCGGCCGCGGCGCGATCGTCGTAATATTGCACTTCAATCGGCTTGAGGCCGGCGGCCACGTTTTCACGATCCCATTCCAAGATGATCTTTTCCTGGTTGGTGCCGGCGCCGGTGATTACCTTCAGCCCGGCAACGTCCTTGGGTTCCTTGATCGACGCGATCTTGCTGTCCGCCTTCACGTAAAAGCCGAGAACGTCGCGGCGGTAGGTCGAGAAATCGAACTTTTCCTTGCGCTCCTCGGTGACCGTCACATTCGAGATGACCGCATCGTATTTGCCGGAGGAAACGCCGAGCGGCCAATCCTCCCACGCGACCGGGACAAGCTCGAGCTTCAGGCCAAGCGAGTCGGCCAGCAATTGCGCAAGATCCGGATCCGTACCGACGACGGTCTTCGCGTCTGTCGCGTAGGTCGCAACCGGCGGATCCCAGGGGTTGATAGCCACCGTAAACTTGCCCTCGTTGACGAACTTGAAGCTCGGTGAGATCGCCTTGATCGCGGCCTCATCCTTATCGGCATGGATGCGATAGGATGTGTCCGGGCTCAGATTGAACTTTTCGGCGGCCGAAACCGAGACGCCGCTCATGGCCGCCAGAGCCAATACGCCCGCTAAAACGTAATTTTTTCCATCTTTAATTTTCATGCCCCTTCTCCAATTCATGTTAAGGTTGTTCTTGCGTCCATGTTGTCCGGTCGCCCGTCGCGGCCGGGACCTGTTCACCTCGTCGATAAAGTTCAGAGAACCTTGGCGAGGAATTCGCGTGTGCGGGGATGTTCTGCTTCGCTGAATATGCGGGCAGGCGTGCCGATCTCGAGGATATGCCCGCCCTCCATGAAGACAACCGTGTCGGCGACCTCGCGGGCAAAGCCGATCTCATGGGTGACGATCACCAGCGTCGTACCCGTGCGCGCTAGTTCCTTGATGACGTCGAGCACCTCGCCGACCAACTCCGGATCGAGCGCCGATGTCGGTTCGTCGAACAACAGCACCTTCGGACGGAGCGCCAGTGCGCGGGCGATCGCGACACGCTGCTGCTGGCCACCGGAAAGCTGGCGCGGATAGGAATTGATCTTGTCGCTGAGGCCGATACGGGCGAGCAAATCCTGCGCAAGCCTGATCGCATCTTCTCGGCTGATGCCGCGTACCTGGATCGGCGCTTCAATGAGGTTTTCGAGCACGGTCAGGTGCGGGAACAGATTGAAGCTCTGGAAGACCATGCCGATATCGGCACGCCGCTTCAGGATTTCCCTTTCCTTGAGTTCATAGAGCGTATCGATCTTCTGTTCGTAGCCGACGAGATCGCCATCCACCGAGATGAAGCCGTTGTCGAGGCGCTCCAGATGATTGATGGCGCGCAGCAGGGTGGATTTTCCGGAACCGGACGGGCCAAGGATGGCGGTGACGCTGCCAGCCGGCAGATCCAGATCGATGTTATCGAGCACCTTCAGCGATCCGAAGCTTTTGGAGATGCCGTGGATGCGTACCGCGCCGCCGGGGCGAACCGATGCCGCATCGCGAAAACCGGAGGTCTCGCTGGCATCATCGGACAAGGCTGCCACCGAAACCGGGCGACCAAAGCTGCGGAAAAAGGACTGGAAAGGAAGCGGCTTCGGATTACGAAGCGCGCCCTTGGAGAAATAGCCCTCGATATAGTGCTGCGCGATCGACAAGACCGTCATGATCACCAGGTACCAGACGGTCGCCACCATCAGGAGAGGAATGACCTCGAGATTACGGCGATAGATGACCTGGACGGTGTAGAACAACTCCGGCAGCGCGAGCACGTAGACCATCGACGTCGATTTCGCGAGGCCGATGATTTCGTTGAAACCGGTCGGCAGGATGGAGCGCATCGCCTGTGGCAACACGATGCGGAAGGCCTGGCGGCGACGCGGCAAACCGAGCGCCGCAGCAGCCTCAAGCTGACCCTGATCGACGGACAAGATGCCGCCGCGGACGATTTCGGCAAAGAATGCCGATTGGTTGAGCGTCAAGCCGAGGAAGGCCGCTGCAAATGGCGTCAGAAGCTGCGTCGTCGGATAATCAAAGAAGACTGTGTCGGTGAACGGAACGCCAATCCTGATCGTCTCGTAGAGATAGCCGAGATTGTTCAACACCAGCAGCAGCACGATGACAGGGATCGAGCGCAGCAGCCAGATGTAGCCCCAGGAGAGGCCCGATAGTAGCGGCGACCCGGAAACCCGGGCGAGCGCCAGCGCCGTGCCGAGAATAGAGCCCGAAACGGTTGCGAGCAGCGTTAGCAGCAAGGTGCGGCCCAGGCCGGAAAGAACGGGAGCGGCAAAGAACCACTCCGCAAAAACGTCCCAGCCCCAACGTGGATTGGTGAACGTCGAATAGAGAACACTGGCAATAACCAGTGCGGCGAAGACTGTGCCGACGACGCGACCGGGATGCCGGGCTGGAACGATCCGGTACCGGGAATAGTCGTCCAGCTTGCGATCGTCCGATTTGTCGGCGGATGCGATGCCGCCATAATCGCTGGTTATTGCCATGGCTTCTCCCCTTTTTGATTGATTGTTGCGGCGTGGCGTCAGGCGCTCGCTGCTGCGCGCAATGGCCGATGATCGCCATCAGGTGCTATTCTCGGCGCGAGATGACGGATGTCCTTTTCGAAAGGCAGCGTCTTGTGGACCTCGGGATCGACGTTGACGTCGAACAGAGCCGTATAGCCATAGTTGAGATAGAGGCCGACGGCCTCCGGCTGACGAAAGCCGGTGGTCAGATAGATCCGTTGGTAGCCTTGACGCGCAGCCTGAGCTTCGAGTTCGACCAACAGCTTCCGAGCGAGCCCCTGGCGCCTGAGGTCATGGCGCGTCCAGATGCGTTTGAATTCGGCCGTCCGCTCGTCGTAGTGTTTGAAGGCGCCGCCGCCGATCGTCTCACCGTCGCGGATCAAAAGTAGGAAATTGCCGACGGGCGGCGCGAAGGCCTCGGGCGGATAACGATTGAGTTCGGCAGCGGCACCCTCTGTGTTGAAATAGGTGCCGTAGCGGCTGTCATACTCGTGGATCAGTTCTTCGATCAGCGGCTTCGCGCGAGGATCGATTGGCGTGGTGTAGAGAAACGTATCACTCATGTCGTTCATCACCCATTGTCGTCAGTGAGGAAGGTTTCGGCGAGCCGCACCCAATAGCGGGCAGCAGGCGCGATGATCGTGTCGTCGAAGTCGTACCGGGTACTATGAAGAGGCGCGCTTTCTCCATTGCCGACAAAGAGATAGCTTCCCGGCTTCTGCTGCAGCATGAACGCAAAATCCTCGCTCGCCGTGCGTGGCCTGAAGTCCTTCTCGATACGTTCCGGCTCAAAGGTGGCAAGCGCGACCTCGCGGGCAAAGGCGGTTTCGTCGCGATGGTTGACGAGCGCAGGAAACCCTAGACGATAGTCGACATCCGCCCGCGCCCCGAAGCTTTCGGCCTGGGCTCTGGCGAGCGCCGGCACACGTTGTTGCAGCTGGTCGCGCACCGCCTGGCTGAACGCGCGCATCGTGAGCTTCAATTCCACGCTTTCGGGAATGACGTTCGAAGCGGAACCGGCATGGATTGAGCCGACCGTGACGACCGCCATGTCCTGCGGATCGACATTGCGCGAGACGACGCTTTGAAGCGCCGTTATGAACGAGGCCGATGCCAGCACGGGATCGACGCCGCGATGGGGCTCCGCTCCGTGGCCGCCTTTGCCGACGATGCGGATCACGGCTTGGTCGACAGATGCCATTGCCGCATCGGCGACGAAACCGAAGTGGCCCGCCGGCACGCCGGGCCAATTGTGAAGCCCGAATACGGCGTCGACGGGAAACCGCTCGAACAGCCCCTCCGCCAGCATTTTGCGAGCGCCGGCGCCGATCTCCTCGGCGGGCTGGAATATAAGCCTCAGGGTGCCACTGAAATTGCCACTCTCGGCGAGATAGCGCGCCGCTGCCAAAAGGATGGTCGTGTGGCCGTCGTGGCCGCACGCATGCATCACGCCAGGATTTTTGCTCGCGTAGGAAAGGCCTGTCGCCTCTTCGATCGGCAAAGCGTCCATGTCCGCCCTGACCGCTACCCGACGCTTGCCATTGCCGCGGGCCAGGGTGGCGACGATGCCGGTGCCGGCGATTTCCGTCGCCACCTCATAGCCCCAGGAGGAAAGGTGGGCGGCAACGAGCTTGCTCGTCCGTCGCTCCTGAAACGCAAGCTCCGGATATTGATGGAGGTCACGGCGAAGCGCGATGAACTCGTCGAGATGCGCGGCGATGCCGGTCTCGACCGAATCGAGGCCACGAGAGGGGTGAATGAGAGCATTCATCGAAAATCCCGGAGCGCTTCACGCGCTCACGGCCTTCCCATGTTCGAGCGCATCGGTTGCGGCGCTGTACCGGCTTTCCTTGAACGGAAGGCCGAGGTGATCACGTAGCGTCTCGCCTCTGAGAACGGGATCGAAATATCCGCGTGTCTCGAGGATCGGCAGGACGTATCGGGCAAAATCTTCGAAGCCTTCGGCGATCACAGGAAATCCGAGAATGAAGCCGTCGGCTGCGCCACCCTCGATCCAGCGAATGATTTCATTGGCGATATGATCGGCAGTACCGATGAAGGCGGTGCGCGGCGTCGCGGCATCCAGCGCGACCTCCCGCAACATCAGCCCCTTCTCCCGCGCTGTCTTCTTGATCCGATCGGTCGTGGCGCGGAAATTGTTGCGACCGATGTCTCCGAGGTCGGGGAATGGCGCGTCGAGTGGATAAACGCTGAAATCATGGTGGTCGAAGAAGCGGCCAAGGTAGAGCAACGCCTCCTCGATCGTGACAAGGTTGCGGATCGCCTGGTATTTTGCTTCCGCTTCCTGTGCCGTCGCGCCGACGATCGGGCCGATACCTGGATAGATGCCGACATCGGCGGCACGCCGGCCCTGGGCAACGGCGCTGTCCTTGAGCTGTTTGTAAAAAGCCTGCGCGTCCTCAATTGGCCCGCCATTGGTGAAGACGGCATCGGCATGTTTGCCGGCAAGGCGGACGCCGGAATCCGAAGCCCCGGCCTGGAAGATGACCGGCTGACCTTGTTTCGAGCGACCGATATTGAGCGGGCCCTCGATGCGGAAGAAGCGCCCCTTGTGGTTGAGGCGATGCATCTTCGCCTTGTCGACGTAAACGCCGGTCTCGCGATCGCGCACGAAGGCGTCATCGTCCCAGGAATCCCAAAGGCCCTTGGTGGCGTCGATATATTCCTCGGCTATCTCGTAGCGGAGTTCGTGCTCCGGATGCTCGCGGCCGTAATTGCGCCCGGACCCTTCAAGTGGTGAAGTGACGGCGTTCCAGCCTGCCCGGCCACCGCTGATGAGATCGAGAGAGGCAAACTGCCGCGCGATCGTGAAGGGATCGCTGTACGAGGTCGAAACGGTGCCGACGAGGCCGA
>JAGWJK010000986.1 GCA_028865845.1 Rhizobiaceae bacterium | reverse complement strand
CCTCTGACACGAGCCCGATTATCGGGCACCGACCGTGAGAAATCGAACCAGGGGGCGGAATCATGCTCCGACGCGTGTTAGCGTATGCGCTCGTTTGTCCTATGGGTCAACTGACGCGCATCCATCCCGTTTCACAATCTATGATGATCCTTGCATATTTAATTTTGTGTGAACGACGCATACCACAAATTGTGTTTTTTTAGCATGCAATAAACAACCATGCCATTAATTAGCGAAAACTGGAAAAGCCGCCATTCTGAGAATGGCGGCTTTTTAGGCTTAAAAAGTTGAAGCTTGTAGCATTTCAGCAGAAAATCGGCCGATCTTTTTCCTGAGAGCAGTTAAAGCTGACGCCAGAAATCCCGGCGATGATTCAGCTTTAACGCGAACCGTCTCAGGCGGCGAGTTCTTCCGCTTCGTTTTCCTTGAACATCTTCGCGAGGTTCAGGAAGCAGATCATGCCGCTTTCGGTTGCAATGATGCCTTCGCAATAGGCGCGGTCGAAGGAAGCGGTGACTTCCGGAACCGGCTGCACCTGGTCGGATGCGATCGTCAGGATGTCGGACACGCGATCGACCAGCATGCCGATGACCATGCTGTGCACTTCAGCGACGACGATGGCGCTGCGTTCGTTGGCGACCGTGCTCTTCATGCCGAGCTTGAAGGCGAGGTCGATGATCGGGATGACCGAGCCGCGCAGGTTCATGACGCCGATGACATCAGCCGGTGCATGCGGAATTGGCGTCGACGGCGCCCAGCCGCGGATTTCGCGGATCGTGGTTGTCTTGACGCAAAACTCCTGATCATGAAGCCGGAAGGCAATGATCTCCAAAGTATCGCCGCTGAAGCTGGTGGAATTGATCGTGGCCATGAACATTCTTTCCCGTGGAACGTGGCGCCGGATCAGGCGCGCTACTTGTAAAGTAACGCAAGAATGTTGCCCAAACCTAAACCTTCGGAAGAGTTTTCGAAACGATATATTTCAGCTTCTTCTAAAGGCTGCGTTAAGCGAGGACCTTGCCGATCTGTTCCACCGCCCAGTCCACCTGAGATCGGGTGACGACCAGCGGCGGAGCGAGGCGGATCGTGTGGTCGTGCGTGTCCTTGGCGAGCAGCCCGAGGTCCTTGAGCTGATAGCAATATTGCCGGGCGCCTCCGGCCTCTGGCACCAGCTCGACCGCCATCATCAAACCGCGGCCGCGGACTTCCTTGACGATGTTGGAGCGGACCGAGCGCAAGCCTTCGAGGAAATAATCACCCATGACGGCGGCGTTTTCGATCATGCCCTCTTCGGTCAGAACACGAAGGGCCGCGCGCGCGACGGCGCAGGCAAGTGGATTGCCGCCGAAGGTAGAGCCATGCTGTCCGGGCTTCAACACGCCGAGGACCTCGGAATTGGAAAGCACCGCCGAGACGGGGTAGAAGCCGCCGGACAGCGCCTTGCCGATCAGCGTCACGTCGGCCTCAATGCCCTCATGCTCTTCGGCGAGCAGCTTGCCGGTGCGGCCAAGGCCGGTCTGGATTTCGTCGAGGATCAGGGTGACGTTATTGGCCGTGCACAGTTCACGAACCCGAGTGAAATAGCCCGGGGCCGGGATGATGACGCCCGCTTCGCCCTGGATCGGCTCGATCAAGGTGGCCACCGTGTTTTCGTTGATGGCGGCAGCAAAGGCATCGGCATCGCCGAACGGCACGGTGCGGAAGCCCGGCGTATAGGGGCCGAAACCGGTGCGCGCATCCGGATCGGTGGAGAAGCTGATGATGCTCAGCGTCCGGCCGTGGAAATTGTTGGAGCAGACGATGATCTCGGCCTTGTTCTCCGGAACGCCTTTGACCTCGTAACCCCATTTGCGCACTGCCTTGATGGCGGTTTCCACCGCTTCGGCGCCGGAGTTCATCGGCAGGATCTTGTGCGAGCCGGTGAGCGCCGCCAGCTCCTCGTAGAGATGGGCGAGCTGGTCGTTGCGGAAGGCACGGGAGGTGAGCGTCAGCCTGCCTGCCTGCTCGATCATCGCTTCGCGGATCTTCGGGTGGCAGTGACCCTGATTGACCGCAGAATAGGCGGAGAGACAATCGAGGTAGCGCTTACCGTCAGCATCCCAGACATAGACGCCTTCGCCGCGCGTCAGCACGACGTCGAGCGGCTTATAATTGTGCGCGCCGAGGCGCTGTTCGGTGGCGATGAGATCGGCTGCTGCGCTCATTTTGGTTCCCCCAGTGGTCACGCGGCCCTTGTCGGGCGATCGAAAATACGCCGGCCGAAGAGGCTCGCCGCCATCTCCACCAGGACGCGGGCGCTCTTGCCGCGATCGTCGAGGAAGGGATTGAGCTCGACGAGATCGAGCGACGAGACGAGGCCGCTGTCGGACAGCATTTCCATGATGAGATGAGCTTCGCGGAAGGTCGCGCCGCCCGGTACGGTCGTCCCGACGCCCGGCGCGATATCCGGATCGAGGAAATCGACGTCGAAGCTGACATGTAGCAGGCCGTTTGCGGCGGTAATCGTCTCGATGACCTGACGCATGATCGCGGCGAC
>JAGWJK010000985.1 GCA_028865845.1 Rhizobiaceae bacterium | reverse complement strand
GCAAGTCGATCCTGTGGCTGCAGCTTCCCGAGGCCCCCCGCCATATCAAGGGCGACGCCGCAAACGAGATCGCAACGCCGGCTGACGGACGCTGGACCGAGGAGATCCGCGAGCGCTACGCCGATCGTATCGAGGCTGTGCTTGCGAGCCACATCGAGAACTTTGCCGAGATAAAGCTCGCACGGCGCTCCTATTCCCCGGCCGATCTCGAAACCATGAACATGAACCTCGTCGGCGGCGATCCCTATGGCGGCGCTTGTGGCATCGACCAGTTTTTCCTCTGGCGCCCCTTCAAGTCGTCTGTTAACCACCGCACCCACGTTGCCGGGCTTTACCACATCGGCGCGTCGTCGCATCCGGGTCCAGGTCTCGGCGGAGGGTCGGGCTTTCTGCTGGCGTCGTCGCTGAAATAAAAATATCGGGAGGAGACATCGTCCATGGCGGAGCGGTTTTCAGGCACCGTTTTTCGGCGCAGCCAAGACAGCGCCGACAAACGTCCGACGATGGGCGAGATCGGGCTCAACCATTTCGCGCCCTATCTGATGAACCGGCTGATGGCGCGTTGGAACATCAACATGTCCGACGAGCTGCGCGAATACGACATGACGACCGCGAAGATGCGGGCGCTCGCCGTTCTCAGCGTCTCCTCGCCGGTGACCATCAACGAACTCTCCGTCTTCGCCGTCACCGAACAATCGACGATGAGCCGTACTCTGGATTCACTGGAGCAGCAGGGCTATATCCGACGCCAGCCCCGCGCCGAGGACATGCGCATCCGCGACGTCTCGATCACCGAGGAAGGTCGTGCCGCCTTCGAAAAAGTCTGGCCGACGATGTATGACCTGTTCATGCAGATGTTCGACGGCGTCGACGAGACGGAATACCGCGCCTTCATCTCGACCCTGCACAAGGTGCTGCAGAATATCCGCAGGCACGAGATCTGAGGAATTATCCGCTCTCAGTTCTGCAGAGACTTTACTCAGTCGCCATCCAGGCCGCAAAGCAAGCCCCCGAAACTGTCCGGGGGCTCGCATGGCCCTTATCGTGTGGCGTCGCCTCGACGGTACTCGGCGGTAAGCTCATCAAGTTTCACTTTCAATTCGGGGTCGAGAGCATAATCGGCCGCCGCAAGCGTGTCGGTCAACTGCTCGGTGCGGCTTGCGCCAAGAATGACCGAAGTTATCGTCGGATTTGCAAGGATCCACGCAACTGCAAGCTTCGTCAGCGGCTCGCCGGTTTCCGCGGCGATGTCCTGCAGCCTACCGACCGTCTCGAATTCGCGCTGATGCCAATAGCGTGCCACGTACATGGCGCCGAACTGGCCGACCTCCGGTGAGAAACGACCCGTATCGGGCTTCTCTTCCTGCCGATACTTTCCGCTCAAAAGACCGCCGGCGAGCGGATTGAACGGAATGACGGCGAGGTTCTCCTCCTGGGCGAGCAGCAGCAATTCGCGCTCGATCTCGCGGAACAGCAGATTGTAGCGCGGCTGCGCGGAGACGAAACGCGCCAGTCTCAACGTATCCTGGCGTCCGATCGCACGTGCCAGCCGATAGGCCAGGAAATTCGAGACGCCGACATAGCGGGCCTTGCCGGAACGGACGATGATATCAAGCGCTTCAACGGTTTCGTCCAGCGGTGTCTCGGCGTCGTCCATGTGCACCTGATAGAGATCGACATAGTCGGTATCCAGCCGGCGAAGCGAGGCGTCGATCGCATCGAGCAGATGCTTGCGCGACGAGCCGCGATCCCACTGCTGCGATCCCATAGGTCCGCCGCCCTTGGTTCCGACGATGAAGCTGCCGCGCTTGCCCTTCAGCCATCGACCGGTGATCTCCTCCGAACTGCCGACTTCGGCCAGCGTACCGCCGCCGGGATACATGTCGGCGGTGTCGATGAGGTTCACGCCTGCATCCGCCGCCTTGTCGAAAACGCGGAATGCTTCGGCTTCGTCGGTCTGTTTGCCGAAGGTCCCGGTCCCGAGGCAGAGACGCGACACCATGAGACCTGTGCGACTGAATTTTTGGAACTGCATGAGAACTCCCGTTCAAGAGAAAGCCGCGGGCAGAGCGTAGCGGCAACGAATTATAGCGATCGCTATATTTAACGCTTCGCTTGATCCGTCAAGAACATTATATAATGTTCGCTATAGAACGAATGATGATTGGGTAAAGCAGGCAGACCATGGCGCGACCACGTGTTCTCGATATCGACAAGGCGATTTCAACCGCGATGGAATCCTTCTGGCGGCACGGCTACGAGCGCACCTCGGTTGCCGATCTGACGCAGGCCATGGGGATAACGCCCCCGAGCTTCTACTTTGCATTCGGCAGCAAGGATGGCCTCTTCCTGCGAGTGCTGGAACACTATCTGACGACACGCCTGAGCTATGCCGAAGAGGCGTTGACCGAGTCGACCGCCCGCAAGGTCGCCGAAGTCATGCTCCATCGCATGGCCGATCTCTACACCGACGCCGATCATCCGCCCGGATGTCTTGCCGTCAACTGCACGCTCGCCTGTGCCGATAGCCCAGGCCCG
>JAGWJK010000039.1 GCA_028865845.1 Rhizobiaceae bacterium | reverse complement strand
TGGCGCCGCTCGTTCGCGGACGGAAGGGCGAATACAAGAAAGAGCTGGCAGAGCTCATGAAAAAGGGCTTCCAGCGCGTCAAGGTCGACGGCCAGTTCTACGAGATCGCCGATGTGCCGGCGCTCGACAAGAAATACAAGCACGACATCGACGTCGTGGTCGACCGTATCGTCGTGCGCTCGGACGTATCGGCGCGCCTTGCCGACAGTTTTGAAACCTCACTGCGTCTCGCCGACGGCCTCGCGATTGCGGAATTCGCCGACAAGCCGCTGCCGCCAGAGGAAACCTCGGCTGGCGGCTCGGCCAACAAGTCGCTGAACGAAACGCATGAACGCGTCATGTTTTCGGAAAAGTTCGCCTGCCCGGTTTCCGGTTTCACCATTCCGGAAATCGAGCCGCGGCTCTTCTCCTTCAACAACCCCTTCGGCGCCTGCCCGTCCTGCGACGGCTTGGGTTCGCTGCAGAAGATCGACCCGGCCTTGATCGTTCCGGAGCCGGAACGCACGCTGCGCGACGGCGCCGTTGCGCCCTGGGCCAAGTCGACGTCGCCCTACTACAACCAGACGCTGGAAGCGCTCGGCAAGCATTACGGCTTCAAGCTCGGCAGCCGCTGGAGCGACCTGCCGGAGACGGCCAGGGATGTCATTCTCAACGGCACGGAAGAGAAGATCGAATTCCATTATGCCGATGGCGCCCGCTCCTACACGACGCACAAGAATTTCGAAGGCATCGTGCCGAACCTCGAACGCCGCTGGAAAGAGACGGATTCTGCCTGGGCGCGCGAAGAGATCGAACGTTTCATGTCGGCAGCTCCCTGCCCAACCTGCAACGGCTACCGCCTGAAGCCGGAAGCGCTGGCGGTGAAGATCAACAAGCTGCATATCAGCCAGGTTTCGGAAATGTCGATCCGCGTCGCCCGCGACTGGTTCGAGACCCTGCCGGCGACCTTCACGGACAAGCAGAACGAAATCGCCGTACGCATCCTCAAGGAAATCCGCGATCGCCTGCGGTTCCTCAACGATGTCGGCCTGGAATATCTGAGCCTGTCGCGCAATTCGGGTACGCTGTCCGGCGGCGAGAGCCAGCGTATCCGCCTGGCATCGCAGATCGGCTCGGGCCTGACGGGCGTGCTCTACGTTCTCGACGAACCCTCGATCGGCCTGCACCAGCGCGACAACGCCCGTCTTTTGGAAACGCTGAAGCATCTGCGTGATATCGGCAACACGGTGATCGTCGTCGAGCATGACGAGGACGCGATCCTGACGGCGGATGATGTGGTCGATATCGGCCCTGCCGCAGGCGTGCATGGCGGCCAGGTGGTGGCGCACGGCACGCCGCAGGAGATCATGGCGAACCCGAAGTCGCTCACGGGCAAGTACCTGTCCGGCGAACTCGGCGTGCCTGTCCCCGAAGAACGCCGCAAGATCAAGAAGGGCAAGGAAATCAAGGTTATCGGCGCTCGAGGCAACAACCTCAAGAACGTCACGGCCTCGGTTCCGCTCGGCGTCTTCACAGCGGTCACCGGCGTCTCCGGCGGCGGCAAGTCGACCTTCCTGATCGAAACGCTATACAAGTCCGCGGCTCGACGTGTCATGGGTGCGCGTGAAATCCCGGCCGATCATGACCGGATCGACGGCTTCGAACATATCGACAAGGTGATCGATATCGACCAGTCGCCGATCGGCCGCACGCCGCGGTCCAACCCGGCGACCTACACCGGCGCCTTCACGCCGATCCGCGACTGGTTCGCCGGCCTGCCGGAAGCAAAGGCACGCGGCTATCAGCCCGGCCGCTTCTCCTTCAACGTCAAGGGTGGCCGCTGCGAAGCCTGCCAGGGCGACGGCGTCATCAAGATCGAGATGCACTTCCTGCCTGATGTCTACGTCACCTGCGACGTCTGCCACGGCAAGCGCTACAACAGGGAAACGCTTGATGTCACCTTCAAGACCAAGTCGATCGCCGACGTGCTCGACATGACCGTGGAGGAAGGCGTCGATTTCTTCGCGGCGGTACCTGCCGTGCGCGACAAGCTGCAGTCGCTGAAGGATGTTGGCCTCGGCTATATCAAGGTCGGCCAGCAGGCTAATACGCTTTCGGGTGGCGAAGCGCAGCGCGTCAAGCTAGCCAAGGAGCTGTCGAAGCGCTCGACCGGCCGCACGCTGTATATCCTCGACGAACCAACCACGGGCCTGCATTTCCATGACGTCGCCAAGCTGTTGGAAATGCTGCACGAACTGGTCAATCAAGGCAATTCGGTAGTTGTCATCGAGCACAATCTCGAAGTCATCAAGACCGCCGACTGGATCCTCGATTTCGGTCCTGAAGGTGGCGATGGCGGCGGCGAGATCGTCGCGACCGGAACGCCGGAAATGATCGTCAAGGAAAAGCGGTCCTATACAGGCCAGTTCCTGAAGGAATTGCTGGAACGCCGGCCGGTCAAAAAAGTAGCCGCGGCGGAATAACGCCGAAAAGCTGCCTGCTTTCGCCGGATGAGGTCCGGCGCGGCGGGCTATCGGGTAGAATTGTCATTGGAGGAGAAAATGACCACTGCGGGTACAATTCGAACCGGTATCGGCGGCTGGACCTTCGAGCCCTGGCGCGGGACGTTTTATCCCGACAGCTTGAAGCAGAAGGACGAGCTCAATTTCGCCAGCCGCCAGTTGAAGGTGATCGAAGTCAACGGCACCTATTACAGCACGCAGAAACCGGAAGTTTTCGCGAAGTGGGCGGCCGATGTGCCTGAGGGATTCATCTTCTCCCTGAAGGCGACGCGTTTCGTCACCAATCGCCGCGTGCTTTCCGAAGCCGGTGAATCCATGCAGAAATTCCTGGAATCCGGCGTCAGCGAGCTCGGCGACCATCTCGGCCCATTGCTTTGGCAGTTCGCGCCGACCAAGAAATTCGATCCGGATGATTTCGAGGCCTTCCTGAAGCTGCTGCCGGCCAAGCAGGACGGCCTGCCGCTCCGCCACGTCGTCGAGGTCAGGCACGATTCGTTCAAGGTGCCGGAATTCATCGCGCTGCTCGAAAAATACAATGTCGCGCCCGTCTGCGCCGAGCATTTCGACTATCCGATGATTGCCGACGTCACCGCCGATTTCGTTTATGCCCGGCTGCAGAAGGGTTCCGACGACATCAAGACCTGTTATCCTCCGGCCGAACTGAAGGCCTGGGCCAAGCGGCTCGGCACCTGGGCTGAGGGCAAGATTCCGGATGATCTGCCCGTCATCGATAGCGGCCGTAAGGTCGAGACGAAGCCACGCGATGTCTTTGCCTTCATGATTCACGAGGGCAAGGTCAACGCTCCGCACGGCGCAATCGCCCTGCAGGAAGAAGTGGCGAAGTAACGCCTGCGCTATAACGGCCGGACGTGCGCGACGAGGTCCTCGGCCGTCAATCCTTTTCCGGCACGCTGCCCCGTCTCGCCATGCAGCCAGACGCCAGCGGCAGCAGCCTCGAAAGCCGGCATCTCCTGAGCCATGAGCGCACCGACAATGCCGGCGAGCACATCGCCGGAGCCGGCGGTCGCAAGCCATGGCGGCGCGTTGGCATTGATCAGCGCCCGCCCGTCCGGAGCAGCGATGACGGTATCGGCTCCCTTGTAGATCACCGCAGCATGCGCCCGCGCGGCGGCCATACGGGTCTTGTCGACTTTGCTCAGCGCGTCGTTGACGGCGATATCAGGGAAAAGCCGCGCGAACTCTCCTTCATGCGGCGTCAGAACCAGATGGGTCGAGCCGCCCGCAAAAGCTTCGAACAGGCGTTCGGGATCATCGCGAAACGAGGTGATGCCATCGGCATCGAGCACGAGGTTACGATCGCGCAGAGCCAGGACGAACTGGCGGGCCTTGTCGCCAGCCCCGAAACCGGGGCCAAGGATGAAAGCCGATATGCGCTTGTCGTCCAGAAGCTCCTCCAACGCCGCCTCGTTGTCCACCGGTCGCAGCATGATCGCCGTCAGCGCGCCGGCATTCACCGACAGCGCCTGTTCGGGGGAAGCGATCGTGACCAGCCCTGCCCCTGCCTTCAAGCCAGCCATGGCGGACATCCGGGCAGCGCCCGTCGCGTTCGCCGATCCCGAAAAGACCACGAGATGCCCGCGCTTGAATTTGTGCGTATCGGCAAGGGTAGCAGGCAAGCTTGCCTGCCATTGCTCCGGTCTGTTTTCCGCAACCAGCGCACCCGCCTGCGCGCGAACGATACGGTCCGGAATGCCGATATCGAAAACCTCGAGCGCGCCGGACAACTCCCGTCCCGGCAGCAGCAGATGCCCGGGCTTGCGCGTCATGAAAGTGACGGTATGGACGGCGCGGAAAGCCGCTCCGAGGACATGCCCGCTTCGCCCATCGACACCGGACGGCAAATCGACGGCAATGACCGGAAGACCGGCGACCGTCACCCTGGCAATCGCATCGGCGACCGCATCCGGAACGGGGCGCGCAAGGCCGGCGCCGAAAATGGCGTCGATAACGACGTCGCCGGCCTGCGGCATATAGTGTTCGATAGCGTTCCCCACCACCAGGCAGTCGGCAAAGGCACGCGCCGCATCGCCCTTCAGTTTCGCCGGATCCCCGATGTGGAAAAGCTCGATCCTGGCGCCGCACGAGCGCAGAGCCCGGGCAGCGACGTAACCGTCGCCGCCATTGTTCCCCGGCCCGCAGAAAACGATGTAGCGAAGAGCCTCTGGATAATGCCGCAGCGCACAGGCGGCGACCGCCTGGCCGGCCTTTTCCATCAGTCCGTATGAATCGATTCCGGATGCTGCCGCAGCGCGATCGACGGCAGCCATTTCGTCCGGAGAAAGAAGAAGATCGGCGAGCGGTAAGGTCATGATAGGCTTTATTGAATGCGAAATCTGCCTGAAAAACAACCGCGATTCCGCGGGTTAAATTGATTAAATATCAGGCATTTGCATATTTAATGCCCCATCCCTTTTAAGGGATCTCGAGAACGCAGTTGCGAAGAATGCAGGGATTTTCACGAGAATTTTGCTTTTTTCGTTCATTTCGCGCGAAATCGCTTTCATTTTCCGGAAAAATCCTCATGAATTCGGGGTCTCGGCGTCAAATCGCCGGGATTTTTTACGGCGGCCCTTCGTGAACTGGCATGATACGTGCATCATGTTGGCCGAGCGGGGAAACATCCTGCTGTAACGGGAGAAGCGGAGAGACATTTTCTCATGAAAAAGATCGAAGCGATCATTAAGCCTTTCAAGCTAGACGAAGTGAAGGAAGCCCTTCAGGAAGTCGGCCTGCAGGGCATCACTGTCACGGAAGCGAAAGGCTTCGGTCGTCAGAAAGGCCATACGGAACTTTACCGTGGCGCCGAATACGTCGTCGACTTCCTGCCGAAGGTGAAGGTCGAAGTTGTATTGGCAGACGAAAATGCGGAAGCGGTGATCGACGCTATCCGCAGGGCGGCACAGACCGGCCGCATCGGCGACGGAAAGATTTTCGTCTCGAATGTGGAAGAGGTCATTCGTATCCGCACCGGTGAAACAGGTATTGACGCCATCTAACCCGCCCGGCCCTCGCGGCTGAGGCTCGTAATCGTCATCCAAGTCAAGGGAAGAAATATAAATGGCGACGGCAAGCGAAATTCTCAAACAAATCAAGGATAACGACGTCAAGTTCGTAGACCTGCGCTTCACGGACCCCAAGGGCAAGCTCCAGCACGTCACGATGGATGTCGTCTGCGTCGACGAAGACATGTTCGCCGATGGCGTCATGTTCGACGGCTCCTCGATTGCAGGCTGGAAGGCCATCAACGAATCCGACATGGTGCTGATGCCGGACACCGAAACGGTTCACATGGATCCGTTCTTCGCACAGTCCACCATGGTCATCCTCTGCGATATTCTCGACCCGGTTTCGGGCGAAGCCTATAACCGCGACCCGCGCGGCACCGCTAAGAAGGCCGAAGCCTATCTCAAGGCCTCCGGCATCGGCGACACCGCCTTCTTCGGCCCGGAAGCCGAATTCTTCGTCTTCGACGACGTCAAGTACAAGGCAGACCCCTACAACACCGGTTTCAAGCTGGATTCCAGCGAATTGCCGTCGAACGACGACACCGATTATGAAACCGGCAACCTCGGTCACCGCCCGCGCGTCAAGGGCGGCTATTTCCCGGTTCCGCCGGTTGACAGCGCCCAGGACATGCGTTCGGAAATGCTGACGGTTCTGTCCGAAATGGGCGTCGTCGTCGAAAAGCATCACCACGAAGTTGCAGCCGCACAGCATGAGCTCGGCATCAAGTTCGACACGCTGGTGCGCAACGCCGACAAGATGCAGATCTACAAGTACGTCGTGCATCAGGTCGCCAACGCCTACGGCAAGACGGCAACCTTCATGCCGAAGCCGATCTTCGGCGACAACGGTTCGGGCATGCACGTTCACCAGTCGATCTGGAAGAGCGGCAAGCCGACCTTTGCCGGCGACGAATATGCGGGCCTGTCGGAAAGCTGCCTCTACTACATCGGCGGCATCATCAAGCATGCGAAGGCCATCAACGCCTTCACCAACCCGTCGACGAACTCCTACAAGCGTCTCGTCCCGGGTTATGAAGCACCGGTTCTGCTCGCCTACTCGGCCCGCAACCGTTCCGCTTCCTGCCGCATCCCGTTCGGCTCCAACCCGAAGGCAAAGCGCGTCGAAGTCCGCTTCCCCGACCCGACCGCTAACCCGTACCTCGCCTTCGCTGCGATGCTGATGGCAGGCCTCGACGGCATCAAGAACAAGATCCATCCCGGCAAGGCCATGGATAAGGATCTTTACGACCTGCCGCCGAAGGAACTGAAGAAGATCCCGACGGTCTGCGGCTCGCTTCGCGAAGCCCTGGAAAGCCTCGACAAGGACCGCAAGTTCCTGACCGCCGGCGGCGTCTTCGACGACGACCAGATCGATGCCTTCATCGAACTGAAGATGCAGGAAGTCATGCGCTTCGAAATGACCCCGCATCCGGTCGAATACGACATGTACTACTCGGCTTAAGAACCGAGCTGAAGCCCCGGTTCGCCGGGGCTTTTTCACATCGGCAAGCGCGAGGCAGCGGCGTCTTCAATCACGGCTGCCTCGCTTCAAGTCACATTTTGTGCACGCCTTATATCGAACTATCTCTTGCAATCGGCGTTGATCGAGTGTGACGTTTAGATGAAGGAATGGGGGCAAAATCCTTGATATCGGCGGTGGAAACCACCACATGACTGCATGAAAGGAAGTCGCGCCATGAAACAAAGCAATGCAAAATTCAACATCGGCGACGTCGTGCGACACCGGGTATTCCCGTTCCGCGGTGTTATATTTGACGTCGATCCGGAATTCGCGAACACCGAAGAATGGTGGAATTCCATCCCGGCAGAGGTGCGGCCGAGCAAAGATCAGCCTTTCTATCACCTTCTTGCCGAAAACGATGAAACCGAATACGTCGCTTACGTCTCAGAGCAAAATCTGATCAATGACGAAAGTGATGTTCCGCTTCGCAATCCGCAAGTCTACCAGATCTTTGATCGTGCGCCGACCGGCGAGTTCAAGCCCAAGATGAGCTTCGCCCACTGAGGTCACGGTACTTCGCAATTCAAAGGAGATCGCCACGGCGGTCTCCTTTTCTTTTGGCGCTAGCTATCGCGCGGCCATCGCCATGTGATGCGGACAAGCAGCCGACCGACCGGCAATCCTCCGAATAAGACAAAGCAGCAGAAATAACGAAAAAGCCGCCCGCAGCGATCTGCTGCTGGCGGCTCGTATTCTTAATAGTGCGTCAGTCTGGTCAACCGCGTCGAGGCGGATTTGACGGCAATCCTGAAGACGAAGCAGCTTACTGCTGCTTGGCGGCCTTCTGGGCGTCTTCCAGCTTCTTGCGAGCTTCTTCAGCCTTCTTCTGCATGCTGTCCTGCAGGCTCTTCTGGCTTTCGGCCAGCTTCGAGTCGGAGATCGCAGCGCCGTCATAGGCAGCACCGAAGCCATCGAGCGAGATCTTGATCGGGTTCGGGGCGCGGCGGAAGTTGATCGAGGTGAAGGTCACGTCGGTGCCCTTCTTCAGCGCAGCGATCATGGCATCCGTCAGCGGTACTTCAGCGGTGCACTTGTCCGGCAGGCAGACGGCGTAGTCGAGCTTCTGGCCCTTGCCACCGTCGATCTGCATGGTGATGCCGGGAGCGATCAGACGTGCGGTCGGAACGGAAATCTGAAGGATCCTGCGGTTGACCTTGCCGTCGACCGAGATGAGGCCAACTGCGGTGACCAGCTGACCGTTGTTGGCCATGATCAGGTTCTGCACGATGCAGATGTCGGCATCGTCCTGCTTGGTGCAGGTCTTGTACCAGCCGAGGCGCGGCTGCTGGGCATCGCCGCTGCCATCGGCGGGAGCTGCGTTGGAAGCATCCTGAGCGAATGCAGCCGCCGGAAGCGCTGCGCCGATCATGAGGGCCAGAGCAGAAAGACCTGCCCGCATTTTGTTGTCAGTCTTGAACATCATAGCGAAACCGCCTCCAGAAATCCGATGCGGAACGACAGCCTGCCGTCCCATTCCAATCGGGTCAAACCGCCGTCCACCTGTCGAAAGATTAAGGCAAATGCATGACCCGAGAAACCCGGCACCCCTGTTACATCGCACGGGCGCGGATATCCAGCTTTTCTTTGGTCTTTTCTGTCCAGCCGTAAGAATTCCCCATTCGCGTGTTGGATTCGGCACTCTCATGATAAGGTTCGGCAGAATCATGCCACTCACCGGAAAGGATGCCATGCGAGCGCTCCGCATCGCTGTTTTGCTGTTTTTCGCAATGTCTAGCCATGTCGCGCTCGGCCAGCCCCTTTACGGTATCGCCATGCATGGCGATCCTGCCCTTCCGGCGGATTTCAAGCATTTTCCTTACGTCAACCCAGACGTGAAAAAAGGCGGCCATATCAACTATGGTGTGGTCGGGACATTCGACAGCCTCAATCCCTTCATTCTGAAAAGCATGCGCACCACCGCCCGCGGCATGTGGGACCCGGAATTCGGCAATCTCGTCTACGAATCACTGATGCAGCGTTCCCGCGACGAGCCATTCACGCTCTATGGGTTGTTGGCGCAGACCGTCGAATGGGACGACAGCCGTAGCTACATGCAGTTCAACCTCAACCCGAACGCCAAATGGTCGGACGGGCAGCCGGTGACGCCGGACGACGTTATCTTCACCTTCCAGCTACTGCACGACAAGGGTCGCGTACCCTTCTCCTCCTGGCTCGACACCATCGCCAAGATCGAGAAAGTCGGCGACCACAGCGTGATGATCCATTTCAACGACAAGGCCAATCGCGAGACGCCGCTGATCATCGCTTCGTCGCTGCCTATCCTGCCGAGACACGCGACCGATCCCGACGGTTTCGACCGATCCTCGCTGTCCATTCCGATCGGCTCAGGCCCTTATAAAGTGAAGAGCATCGATCCCGGTCAGCGCATCGTCTTTGCGCGCAATCCCGACTATTGGGGCAAGGACATCCCTGCGAAGGTCGGCGTCGACAATTACGACGAAATCGCCGTCAATTATTTCCTGCAGGACACGACGCTGTTCGAGGCCTTCAAGAAAGGCGATATCGACATCTATTCCGACGGCAGCCCAGGACACTGGCAGCAGGCCTACGATTTTCCGGCCGTGAACTCCGGCGCAGTCGTCAAGGACGTCTTTACGCCCAAACTGCCGAGCGGCATGCTGGGCTTCGTCTTCAATACGCGCAGGCCGATCTTCGCCGATAAAAAGGTGCGTGAAGGACTGGCGCTCGCCTTCGATTTCGAATGGGTCAATAAGAACCTGTCCTCGAACGCCTATGCGCGCACGGAAAGCTACTGGCAAAATTCCGACCTGTCCTCCTTCGGCGTGCCCGCCGACGCGCACGAACTTGCCATGCTCGGTCCGATCAAGGATCTCATCGATCCCGATGTGCTTGATGGTACCTACAAACTGCCGGTCAGCGATGGTTCCGGCCGCGATCGCGCCATCCTGCGCAGGGCGGTCGATCTGCTGAAGCAGGGCGGCTATACGATCAAAGGCGAAAAAATGGTCGACAGCGCCGGCCGGCAGCTCAGCTTCGAGATCATGACGCAGAATGCCGACCAGGAGCGGCTGGCCATCGCCTATCGCCGCTCGCTGGCGCTGATGGGTGTCGCGGTGGACATCCGGACCGTGGATGATTCGCAATATCAGCGCCGGACGATCAGCTACGACTACGACATGATCATCAAATCCTATCCGTCGTCGCTCTCGCCAGGCACCGAACAGGTGAGCCGCTGGGGCTCGACCGCCGCCAAGACCGAAGGCAGCTTCAATTTCGCCGGGGTCGCGGATCCAGATGTCGATACGCTGATGTCGCATTTCCTGACCGCGCATTCGGCCGAGGATTTCCGCGATGCCGTGCGCTCCTTCGACCGCATGCTGATCTCCGGTTACTATCTCGTGCCGCTCTATCATATCGATCAGCAATGGGTGGCGCGCCGGAGCCGCATCGGCCATCCCGACGTGCTGCCGCTCTACGGCTACCAGCTGCCCGTATGGTGGGACGCATCCGTCCAATAGGCTTTTACCGCGAAATGCCGCACGGTTCCCTTTTGTAACCGGTTGAAGCCTTCCGCTCAAAGGCATAGATGGGACACGGAAGCCGAATTGTGGAACATCCGGCCAAGTGGCCAAGCGGAAGGACAGCATCATGGAACGCATCACGATCGACATCGTCTCGGACGTCGTTTGTCCCTGGTGCTATCTCGGCAAGGCCCGACTGGAGCTGGCGATCGCCAAAGTGCAGGACGAGGTGGGCGTTGACATCAACTGGCGGCCCTATCGCCTCAATCCCGACTATCCGCCTGAAGGCGTCGACCAGAAGAAGGCGCTTGCCGAAAAGCTCGGCGGCGAGGAGCGCGTGGCGCAAGCACACAAGCGCCTGAGCGACCTCGGCCGCGAGGTCGGCATCAACTTTAACTTCGAGGCAATCAAGGTCGGACCGAACACGCTCGACGCCCACCGCCTGGTGCACTGGGCGGTGACGGAGGATCGCGAAAAGCAGGACAAGGTCGTCAACGCCCTGTTCAAGGCCAATTTCGAACAGGGTCGCAATGTCGGCGATCACGCCGTCCTTCTCGATATCGCCGAAGCCGCGGGCCTTGACCGCGCCGTCATCGGCGCCCTGCTCGCCTCGGACGCCGATCGCGACCTGATCGTCAGCGAAATCGAATCGGCGCAGCAGATGGGCGTCAATGGCGTCCCCTTCTTCATCTTCGACCAGCAATACGCCGTCAGCGGCGCGCAGACACCGGATGTGCTCGCCGGCGCCCTGCGCGATATTGCAAAGATGAAAGCTGAAGCTCGGGCAGCGATGAATTGATCTCAGACGTGCTCTTTGGGCATTGAGATCGCTGCCGCATGATATTGTCTTGTCATCGCAAGGATTTACCGCGTTCCGGCGCTGGATGCCGCTGTGCTTGTGAGGAGGGTCAATGCCAATTGAGATTGTGCCACCGCGATTGCATTGGACCGAAGATTTCCTCTCCCTGAAGACTATCATTATGCGCGCCGCCCCAGCGGGCGCATATGTCCATCATATCGGATCGACCGCCGTCCCCGGCCTTGCCGCCAAGGATATCATCGATATCCAAATCAGCGTGGATGATCTGCGGGATGTCGATGGCGCGGCGTTCGAGCGTGAAGGCTTTCAGCGAAGATCAGCAGCAGTCGACCACTGCCCGCCGGGAATCGAGCTGGAAGAAAAAGAGTTGCGGAAGATTCTCTTTCGCTACATCCACGGCCGTCCCGCGAATGTGCATGTCCGCGAAAAAAGGCGCTTCAATCAGCGTTACCCGCTGCTCTGCCGCGATTTTTTGCGCAGCCACCCAACGGCGGCGAACGCCTATGGGCTGATCAAGCAACGGCTAGCCGAGCGTTTTCCCATGGATACGGATGCCTACTACGATATCAAGGATCCGGTCTTCGATATCATCATCGACGGCGCCGACGATTGGGCGAAATTGACCGGGTGGTCCGAGCCACCCGCAGACTAGTTCGCTTCTGCGCACCTGTCGCCAAGGACACATCTTCGTATCGCTGCAGCCGGCCGGACGTTACAAACGACGGTTTGATCGCTACCGGAAACATGATACGTGGAAGACATGGACAGCGTTCGCGGCAACAACCTGCAGATTATTACCGC
>JAGWJK010000984.1 GCA_028865845.1 Rhizobiaceae bacterium | reverse complement strand
GGGCGGAGATCGTCTGCAATATGCGCGAACTCGTCCGACGGCGTCTTACCGCCGTCGGACGAGTTCGCGGTTACAAAATTGCGGAAATCAGGGAGGTGTCACGCCGTCGAGACCGACGGAAACGCGATCCGCCGCGACCATGTTGTCGCCGCTCATCACGCCCTGCACAGAGACGCCAGCGCCTGCTTTAAGATCATCCTTCGTGGCCGGAGCGAGCGCTACGATCGTCGTGCCGTCCGGAATGCTGATCTTCCGCTCACCACCCTTATAATCCAGCGTCAACATCGGGCCGTTGACGTCCTTTACAGCGTTTGCGACCGTCGCGTTGGTCATCGAGCCGTTCGGCTTCACGTCCCAAGGTCGATCGCCCTCGCCCGTCCCCTTCATCGAAGCCGGGAAGATCACAACTTGGACGGCGCCGTTGACACCGCTGGCAGTTGGTTGCGAGCCGACGCCGACAAAGTCGCCCGGCTTGATATCGGCAGCCGAGGCCTTCTTTACGCCCAGCACGTTCATCCCGGACTTCATCATGACCATGATGTCCTTGCCGCCGGAATTCTTGATTTTCAGGGTGTCGCCGTCGAGGCTTTCAACAGTGCCATGCAGACGAACCCTGTCTGCCGCAACAGCACCATGAGCTGCCGTCAGCGCAACGACGGCGCCGGACGCAACCATAAGGATGGTCTTTCGAAAAGAATTGGGGTCCATGGCATTTCTCCCTAGCGCCTGCCGGTCGGCAGGCCGTTGAATTTGAAGGGCGGCGGTGTGCGCCAAAAAAGTGGTCCTGAATGAACAGCGGCACTCTATCTCCGGCGTTTCAGCGCCGCCAATCAAACCGTGGTGAGGGAGCGTGACTGACTACCAGCTGAAGCGAGGGCCAAAAGAGCCATAGTAGCCTGGCTGGGATCCGCTCGGAGCCAAATCGTTGTCTTGCAGAACTCTCGTCTCCCAGCGCCGCCGCTCGGCCGCTTTGTCTTTGGCGTTCGCAGAATCTGCGGGCTTGTTTGCGGCGACGGAGGCCGATTGGGATCCGGTTTTGCCGGCCGTCGAGCATGAGCTCAAGGAAATAGCCGGAAAAATCATCAGAATGCCAAGGGCGACTGCCCTTAAGAGCCCGCATTGGATCGGCTGCAAAGACATTCTCATTGCCCTCTTCGACAATTTCGGATCGGGAGATGGTATTCGATTTCGCATCGAGCGGAAACTGCGGCATTGCAATGTGAGGTTCCTCTATGTTGCATCTCGCCGCAGGATTGCGCGGAAGAAGTCACATTTGGATATTTGCGGGCAATTTCTTTTGAATTCGGCGTCAGCACGGATAAAACGAGGCCGAAATGGATTACTTGTGTTCTCGCCATGCTGAATGGCGCGAATGTGCCATCCTGAAAGAGGTTTCCCGCAAATGATCTTGAAATACGTGGTGATGGCTATCATCGCGCTTGCAGTTGCAGGCGGCTCCGCAAACGCGAAAGACGATGGAAATCCAGTCGGCCGGCAGCACAGCGATGATGCTCTGCTCGATCTACCGCTCCACGTCATGGCCGCCAAGCCCACGAGGGACACGCTGGCTATTATTTACTCGGGCGATGGGGGGTGGCAGGAACTCGACACGAAAGTGAGCGCCTATCTGCAGAAGGAGGGCATTCCTGTCATCGGCCTCGATTCGCTACGCTATTTCTGGACGGAGCGAACAGCGGCGGAAACGGCCAAGGACCTCGGCCGGATTATCGACCATTACACAAGGCGCTTCAACGTTCAGCATGTCATTCTCGTCGGCTATTCCTTCGGCGCCGACGTGATGCCAGCGAGCTACAAAAGGCTGACCCCGCAACAAAGGAGCAAGGTCAGGCAGATCTCGCTTCTCGCCATGTCCCACGAGGTCGACTACGTCGTCTCGCTCAGAGGGTGGCTGGGCCTGCTGACCGAGGGCAAGGGTGGAGACCCCGCGGTTGACGTCAAAACAATCAACCCGGATATGGTTCAATGCATTTACGGCACTGAAGATGACCACGACAATGCCTGCCCATCGTTGCGGGGCACCAGTGTGCAAGTGATCGGCATGCCCGGCGGCCACCATTTCGATGGAGACTACGAGAAACTGGCCCAGCAAATCATCGCGGGACCGAAGCCGCACGTAAGGAAATAATCGATCCTCCAGCGCATCGCTGGAGGGGTCTCAAGCACCTGCCTACATGCGCCGGCTTCCGATACTGTTGCCGGCTTCATCGAAGAGATGAATCGTCGAGATATCGGGCGAGACGCGTATGATTTCTCCCGGCTGGACCCGTATGCGTTCGCGGAAGACGCAGGTGATGGTCTGCTTGCCGAGCTTGGCGATGGTCATCGTTTCCGAGCCGGTCGGCTCCACCACGACGATCTCGATCTCGATGCCGTCGGGGTCGAGATGGATGTGTTCCGGACGCATGCCGTAGGTGACGGCATCAGCGGGCTGGTCGAGCGTCGGCAATAAAACCCCGTCGGCGGTGCGAAAGCCGCTCGGGATCATCGTCCCCGTGACGAAGTTCATCGCCGGCGAGCCGAT
>JAGWJK010000983.1 GCA_028865845.1 Rhizobiaceae bacterium | reverse complement strand
GCGTTCCGTCGATATCGAGGAACAAGGCCCATGCGTTGGGATACATCGAGAGTGCGGTGAGCGCCGGTTCGTTAGACGGCGTGGGCTGGGCTTCGCCCTGTTTGGGCTGTTCCGAATAAGACATAATGGGTTAGCTAAGGCAGGCTTGCTATTCGGCAAGAGAGAAACCGCGACCTGCGCCGTTTATTCCGGATACGAGCAAGTGGCGGCAACACCATTTGCGAATCCCCAGAATCAAAAAAAGGGCCGCCTGAGCGACCCTTCCATGAGTTTTGGCCCGTAACTGGCCTGAAGCGCTAGGCGCTTCGGGAAGGCTTTGATCAGAGCGAGGGCTGCCCCGCTACGCTCACCACCATTTCCAAGCCTGATACGCGGACCGAAATCTCACTAGACATTGGATCACCTTCCTTTCGTTACGTTGTCGATATGCCTAAGGTAGTTCAAATTTCATCGGATGCAAGACCACGCTTCAAACAGCGACTTCACTCTTCGTGTAGTCTTGAAACGCATTGGGTACTTCAATCTTTGCGCGATAATAATTTCGGTGGAGGAGATAGCCCGTTCGCTGCTCCGCTTTCATCATTGGAAGAGGGGGCGAATGATGTTGTTTTTAACGAGAGCGAGCCTCTCGCATTAGGCCGGCTTGGATTGGTGGATCGCCTGGAAAGCTGACTGATATTCCGAGCGCGGACAATCATCAGTAGTTGGCAGCCACCAGCTCTATTTTGAACTTTAGTCTTCCGCATTTCCCTCTGTCGTGCAGCAGCAGATGCAAACATTGCGACAAGGCCGGCGGCCTTCACAAAGAAAAATGCTGCGACGCAAAAATGTGATCGGACGAAGCGTCAAATATCTGTCATCTTAAGGCCTCAATGGGCGGTAAATTAAGGGTTTATTACCTATCCGCATGAACAATCGTGGTTGATTTGACATTCTCCCGCGCGATCGAAAGACAGCGGGAATCGGAGCGAAAGCCGCATGTGTCGTTGGGCAGCATATCGTGGAGACCCCCTCTATCTGGAGGAGCTGGTGTCTTCGCCTGCCCACTCCCTGATCGAACAATCCCACTGCGCGACACGGGCGAAGACCGCGACCAACGGCGATGGCTTCGGCATCGCCTGGTATGGCGACAGACCGGAGCCCGGACGTTACCGCGACATCCTGCCGGCATGGTCCGACTGCAACCTGAAAAGCTTGGCGCGGCAAATCCGCTCGCCGCTGTTTCTGGCCCATGTGCGCGCCGCGACCGGCGGCGGCACGCGCCGTGATAATTGCCACCCTTTCGTGCATGAAAACTGGTCCTTCCAGCACAATGGCCAGATCTCGCATTTCGAGCGCCTGCGCCGGCCGATGGAGGCGATGCTCGACGACCGGCTGTTTCAGGCGCGCGGCGGCACGACCGATTCGGAGCTTCTGTTCCTGCTTGCGCTGCAATTCGGCCTCGTCAGCAATCCGATCGCGGCGATCTCCGAGACCATCAGTTTCGTCGAGGGACTGTCGGAACATCTGACCGGTTCGGCGCTGGTGCGTTTCACGGCCGCGTTTTCGGACGGCAAGTCGCTGCATGCCGTGCGCTACGCCACCGACCGCAAGGCGCCGACTCTCTACGCGTCTCCGGTCGGCATCGGCTATTGCCTGGTGTCCGAGCCGCTGAACGACGATGTCGACGCCTGGACGGAAATTCCCGATGGCAGCGCCGTGCTCGTCGACGACTTCGGCCTTCATATCCAGCCTTTCGAGCCGGAAAAGCGGGAAGCGCTCGAAGCTCAGGCGGCTGTCTCTATTCCGGCTTGAAAATCCCGGCGATCAACGCCGCCAGCCGTGCCGCCACTTCGTCCTTGTTCAGATCGGGCCATTGCTCCACGCCGTCGTGGCGGATGAGTTTGACCCGGTTTCGGGTACCACCCATGATACCGGTTGCGGGCGATACGTCGTTGGCGACGATGATGTCGGCGCCCTTTCGCTCCAGCTTTGCCTTGGCATTGCTTTCCACATCCTGCGTCTCGGCTGCAAAGCCGATCACCAGCTTCGGCCGCTGTGTATGATGGCCGAGCGTCTTCAG
Organism: Rhizobiaceae bacterium; assembly: GCA_028865845.1. Lineage (GTDB taxonomy): Bacteria > Pseudomonadota > Alphaproteobacteria > Rhizobiales > Rhizobiaceae > Rhizobium. Next base: position 487 of record JAGWJK010000983.1, on the reverse strand, counting down.
GATGTCCGGATTTTCGGTGAGCGCCAGTGTCGGGATGGATTCGCCAGGATGCTTCTTGATCTTCTGGTCGGCGGCGGATGCCACGCGCCAATCCGCAACGGCTGCGACCATCACCGCAATATCGGCCGGCAGTGCCGCAAACACGGCATCGCGCATTTCATCCGCCCGTTCGACATGGACGACCCGCATGCCGGCCGGATCGGGAATCGAGACCGGACCAGAGACGAGGGTGACATCGGCGCCGAGGGCCGCCAGCGCCGAGGCGATGGCGTGGCCTTGCCGGCCGGAGGAGCGGTTGGCGATATAGCGCACGGGATCGATCGGCTCATGCGTCGGTCCGGAGGTGACGATCGCCTTCTTGCCGGCGAGCGGCTTGGCGCCATCGTCCAGCAGCATCTCGGCAGCAGCGACGATATCTAGCGGTTCGGCCATGCGGCCGGTGCCGGCCTCCCTGCTTTCCGCCATCTCACCGGCCATCGGCCCGACG
>JAGWJK010000982.1 GCA_028865845.1 Rhizobiaceae bacterium | reverse complement strand
GGCCGCCGACACCGAGGACCTGCTCGGCCTTATCAGGGGCTTCCGCGTCAACGACGGCCGGCCTGCCATGCACAACCGCCGCGCCGCTTGAGCCGAGATATCAGCACCAAGCCCAACAGATCGGACCGCCGGAGAAATCCGGCGGTTTTTCTTTGCTCGGTCATTGGATGAGTTTTCAGCCGGCGGCGGTGACAGTCGCGATCAACCTGTCAATCTCGCGATCGGAATAAACCTCGATGCCGGCCTGTTTCAGCAATGCGGCGGTGACGCCGTTGCCGTTGCGCCGGGCGCCGGAAAAAGAACCGTCACAAATGAAACCGGAGCCGCAGGAAGGACTGCCATCGATCAGCAGCGCGTACCGGCATTCAGTCTCGCGGGCAAGCGCCAGCGCATTCTCCGCCGCCTGGCGAAATTGATCGGTAACATCGCCGCCACTGATTTCCATCACGCGAGCATTGCCGGCCAGAACATCCTCGCCGGCAGCACCGTCGGCAATCTCCGCCGGAGGTCGTGGCACGACCATGCCGGCCGACATCTCGGGACAGATGGTCACCAGCCGCCCCTGCTCACGCCACCGATCGATGACCGGATGGATCAGCGGCTTGGAGCGGCCATCATAGCGGACGGCGTGACCCATGAGGCAGGCGCTGACCAGGATTTTTCCAGTCATCGCGCCCCCCTGGCCTATCCGGCGATCTTCGAGAAATCGGCAACCGTTCCCGTCGCTTCACGGATCAGCCGCAGTAGTGCCAGACGGTTGGCGCGGATGGCGGCATCCTCGTCATTGACGAGAACATCCTCGAAGAAGCGGTCGACCGGCGCGCGCAACGTCGAGAGCGCCGCCATAGCGGAACGGAAATCCTCGCCGGCGATCGCCTTTGCGGCTTCAGCCGAAGCCTTGGTCACGGCCGCGAAAAGATCTTTCTCGGCGTCGAGCTTCAGCAGGTTTTCAGAGACGCTGTCGGCAACGACCGTGCCCTTCTTTTCTTCGGCGGCGAGAAGCTGGGTGGCGCGCTTGGTGCCGGCGAGCAGGTTCTTGCCATCCTCGGAGGTGATGAAGGCCGTCAGCGCCTCGACGCGACGGGCAACCATCAACAGATCGTCTGCTTCCGGCGTCAGCACGGAATCAATGAGATCGTAGCGAGCGCCCTGGTCGCGGAGATAGACCTTCAGCCGGTCATGGAAGAAGGCCAGAAGATCGGCATCCATCTGCGTCGTAAGCAGCGGCAAGCGCACCTTGCGCTCCAGTAGGATGCGGACGACGCCGAGTGCTGCGCGGCGGAGCGCATAAGGATCCTTCGAGCCCGTTGGCTTTTCATCGATTTTCCAGAAGCCGATCAGCGTATCCAGCTTGTCGGCGAGTGCCACGGTAATCGCGACCTTGTCGTCCGGCACGCGGTCCGACGGTCCTTGCGGCTTGTAGTGGTCCTCGATCGCGGTCGCGACGGCGGCATCTTCGCCCTGGAGCGCCGCGTATTTGCGGCCCATCACGCCCTGCAGCTCGGGAAATTCGCCAACGGCTTCTGTGCGCAGATCAGCCTTCGCCAATACAACGGCGCGATCGACGTTGGCGGGATCGGCACCGGTGATCTTGGCGAGTTCGGCCGCAAGCGTGCGGATACGCGTGACGCGCTCGCCCTGGCTGCCAAGCTTGGCATGGAAGGTGACGTTCAGTGCGTCAAGCTTGGCCATGCGCTGATCGAGTGGCTTCTTCAGGTCGAGGCCGAATTTCCTGGCAGATACCTCCAGCACGTCAAGGTCAGGCAAATCGCCCTGGTCGCGCTTCCAGAAATGCAGCGCATCCGAGAGGCGGGCACGCACGACCTTGCCGTTGCCGTGGATGATTTCCTTACCACCATCCGTCGCCTGAATATTGGCGATGAGGATGAAGCGATTGGAGAGCGTTTCGCCGGCGGACGGCCGCGTGACGAAGCACTTCTGGTTGGTCTTGATGGTCAGGCGAATAATTTCGGAAGGAATCGACAGATAGTCCTCCTCAAAGGACCCCATCAGCACCTGCGGCCATTCAACGAGACCGGACACTTCCTCAAGTAGACCTTCGTCCTCAACCAGTTCGAGGCCGTTTGCGAAGGCGATATCGCGGGCATCGTGCAGGATGATGTCCTTGCGACGCTCGGCATCGAGGATCACCATCGCCTTTTCCAGGCTGGAGGCGTAGTCGTCGAAACGCTTCACAGTGATCGCACCGGGGGCATGGAAGCGGTGGCCATAGGTGACGTTGGCGGCGACGATGCCGTCGATCTCGAACGGAATGACCGCCGTTTCCTCATGCTCGGTGCCGAACAGGCAGACGATCGACTGCAGTGGACGCACCCAGCGTAGCGAACCGGGCCTGGCGGAAGCCTTGCCCCAGCGCATCGATTTCGGCCAGGGGAAATCCCGGATGATGCCGGGCATGACATCGGCAACGATTTCTTCCGCGCCGCGACCGGGCTTGACGATCACCGCAACGTAGAAATCGCCTTTCTTCGGATCGCTCTGGACCTGCGCTTCGGCTACCGAGGACAGGCCAGCTCCACGCAGGAAGCCT
>JAGWJK010000038.1 GCA_028865845.1 Rhizobiaceae bacterium | reverse complement strand
TATCAGTCGATCGGCCCGATCTTCGGCGTCATGCCCTGGAACCTGCCATTCTGGCAGGTTCTGCGCTTCTTCATTCCGGCGGCACTTGTCGGTAACACCGTGATCGTCAAGCATGCCGAGAGCGTGCTGGGTTCCGCAGCGGCGATCGAGAAGCTTATTCTCGATGCCGGCGCGCCGGTTGGCCTCTACACCAATCTCGTCATCGATCGCAGCCGCGCGCCAAAGATCATCAGCGATCCGCGCATCGCCGCCGTCACCGTGACCGGCAGCACGCAGGCAGGCCGCTCGGTGGCACAGCAGGCGGGCTCGCTCGGGAAGAAGGCGGTGCTGGAACTCGGCGGTTCCGATCCATATCTGGTCTTTGCGGATGCCAATTTCGACAAGGCCGTGCAGATGGCGGTGGTCTCGCGCTATTCCAACAATGCGCAGAGCTGTATTGCGGCCAAGCGACTGTTCATCGAGGAATCGATCGCCGAGCGCTTTACCACGGCCTTCGTCGAAGCTGTCAGGAAGATCCCCGTCGGCGATCCCATGAAGCCGGAAACCAAGCTTGGGCCGCTCGCCCGCAAGGATATCCGTGACAATGTTCATCGTCAGGTGACGGATGCGGTCAAGGCCGGTGCCAAGATCCTGGTCGGTGGCAAGCCGATCGAGGGGCCAGGCAATTTTTACGAGGCGACGGTGCTGTCTGGCTTGCCGCACGATGCTGAGATTGCCCGCGAAGAATTCTTCGGTCCGGTCGCGATGCTCTTCACCTTCAAGGATGAGGACGAGGCGATCGCTCTTGCCAACGACACGGAATATGGCCTTGGTGCGACCGTCTGGAGCAGCGATCCCGAACGTGCGGAACGGGTGGCGTCGAAGATCGAGGCCGGTGCCGTCTTCATCAACGATTTCCTGCGTTCCGATCCGCGTGCGCCCTTCGGCGGCGTCAAGGGTTCAGGTTTCGGCCGCGAACTCGGCGGTCTCGGCGCGCGTGAGCTCACCAACGCCAAGCTGGTGTGGAAGGGAGCCTGAGGCTCCCTATCCTCTTTCAAACGAAAAAAGCCGCCGGAGGAAACTCCGGCGGCTTTTGAATTTCCTGGGAGCGATCAACCGGCCGTGGCGGCCAACGCGCGTCGGGCAAGGAACACTGCGCCTTCGACCGGCGATACCTTCAGTATATGCACCGTCAGATCGGGATGGTTCTCGCGGACGTGGCTTTCAAAAGCGCGGAAGAGCGGCGGCTGGTTGACGATGACGCTGCCTGCGACAACGACATCGGCGCCGACAGCCCCGCGCGCAAGAAGCTGGCCGACCAAGGCCGCAAGATATTGCCCGCCCTCGTCGATGACCCGCGCTGCCAACGCGGAGCCGGCTTCGGCGGCGGCAAAGACCGCGGGGCAATGCGGCGCCCAATTATCGGATGTCGGATCGTCATTGACGCGGCGCGTCAGCCGCTCTGCATCCGCGACACCGAAATCCTTGATGAGTGCGCCGAGAAGACCGTCATCCGGCTTGCCCTCGTCAAGCGCCCGAAGTGCGGCGCGTGTCGCTTCCCGCACCAGCGCTGCGCCGCCGCCTTCGTCTCCGATTACAGCGCCCCAGCCACCGGCCGAGAGATGCGCGCCTGAAGCGTCGACGCCGACGCCGATGGCGCCGGTCCCGGCAATGATGCCGATCCCGTCGGTGAAGCCGGCGGCGAGCGTGATCAGTGCGGCATCATTGACGACGGTCGCGCGAAATCCGTGGCTCGCAAGCGCGGCCTGAAGGTCATGCGCCGTATCCGGCCGGTTGACGCCCTGGGCGCCAAAGGCCATGGCAGCCACCCTGGCTCCATCAGGGATATGCGGTCGCACTCGCTCGGCAATCCAGGCGGCCGCGCTATCTGCCGGTTCGGCATCCCATTCCTGGCTGCGGATCACGGTGTCGACCAGGCGTTTGCCATGGATATCCTCGACGACCAAATGGGTTTTGGTGCCGCCGATATCCAGCGCAAGCAGGCAATCCATCATCGTAAAGTCCTTCTAAGCCACCTTGGTGTCGTTGTTCTGGAACACGAAGGCATCGGGATCGAGGCCGCGGGCAATGGCGGTCTCGACCGCAATCGTCTGCATCACCACGGCCTCCAATATGGGACGCTGCGCGGCGGGGAGGGAAGGCAGGCGGATGTGCGAAAGATGGTTTTCCTCCGGAACATCGAGCGTTGTGACGAGAATTGTCTCGTGACCCGCGCGGGCAAGCGTCCGTGACAGCTCGGCCTCGCGTTCGTCGCCGAAGATGATATGCGCGCCCTTGCCGGCCGATTCCATCGCGCCATGCAGATACTGGCGCGTCGACATGCCGGTCGCGGGTATGCGGGCAATTTCGCGCAGGAGCAGCGAGCCGACCTCTGCGGAACCGACCGAAGGCGCAGCACCGGTGCAGTCGACATATTGTGCGTCGCTGAGCTGAGCGACGAGGCCACTTATCCTGCCGGCAAGCGTGCTTTCCAATTCACGGAACGCGCCGGGAAGCGCGGACCACGATGACGCAATCGACCCCTTGTCCCAGGCTTCGGCGATCATGCCGAGCGCGGCGACGGTCGCTGTGTAGCCGATCGTCGAGGCATAGCTGTCTGGAATGTTGCCGAGCGAGATGTTGACGGCGGATGCCTTTTCGATCGGCGAATCCTTGGCATTGACCACGGAGAAACGCAGGGATTGTTCGACGGAATTGAGCACGGCCAGCGTTTCCGCGCTTTTGCCGCTCTGCGAAACGCCGATCAGGGGATGGTCTGTTGTCGGGAAAGGCAGCGGATGTTCGCCGGCGTTCAGGCGCCAGCCGTGAATGCCGCGTTCGCGCAGCGTCCAGACGGCCGCGGCGCTGGCGGCAAAGCTTGCGCCGATGCCGAGGAAGATCGGTCCGGCCCCCTCGAATGCGCCGCGCTGCTGCGCGCCGTTAACCTCTTCGGCAATCGCGGCGATGGCCTTGGCCAGGGCGTCGGCCTGCGAGGCGCGGGCCTCGGCGAGGGGGATATATCCTTTGATCAATGGTCGTCTCCTTGCTTATAGGTACAGCGAAGCCCTCCGCTGACACGCAGGCGCAGCGGCCAATCTTCGTAAATTGTTGCGAACGCAGGGATTTCCCCGCCGAGGTTTCGCTCCTTCGCGTCCTCTCGCCCTAGCCGCCGCTTTTCACGGTGCGGGAAAACGAGGTCCGAAGGCGATACCGATCGCCGGCATATCTGATGATGGAGGATATCAACGGACGCCCCGCGCTATCCTCGATAAGCTGATGCATCGCAAGGATCGGCATGCCGACATCGATCCCGAGATGTTTGGCGAGCGTCCAGTCCGCACCCCGTGCCTCGATGGTTGAATCGGCCCGCACGAGTTCGATGCCGGCGTCACTCATGATTCGGAAGAGTGACGCCGCGCTGAAATCGATCGCAGACAGGTTCAACTCGCGCATCGCCGGGAAGTAGGAGGTGTCGACCGCCACCGGGACCCCATCCAGCTTCCTGATTCTCTCGAGGTGAAACAGTTTCGATCCGGGAGCGACTGAGAGTTCCTCGGCTTCATCCAGCGTCGCCGGCGCTTCCTGGGCACGCAACACTTCCGACGATGGTGTGAGGCCAAGACGGGCGGCGGTCTCGCTGAATGATTCCAGCGTCTGCGGAAATTCTTGATGGCCTTCGGTCGCCACATACCAGCCGCGGCCGTGAGACGATACCAGGACGCCGCTGCTGACGAGGCTTTGCAATGCGCGGCGTAGCGTCACCCGGCTGATCGACAGCCGGTCGATCAGGTCGCGCTCCGGCGGCAGGCGGCTGCCGGAGGTCAATTTGCCGGTCGTGATCTCGCGCGTGATGGCTTTGGCAGCCTGCTGCCAAAGCGGCTCGGGCGAATCCGCTTGAAGTGGGGCGACAATGCCGTCCGTCTTGGCCATCAGCTTATCGTTACCTTTTCCCACATCTTCGTCCGCATGGAACGGTAGCAAGCATCGATTATCCGGTTGACGATAACGCCATCCTCGAAGGTTTCCAGTGGCCGAGTTCCGGCCGCAAAGCAATCTGCAAAGTGGCGCATCTGCTGCGAGAAACCATATGCGCGGGTTTCTTCCGGTACGGGATAGACCCAACCCGTGTCCGCGCTCGACTTTTCCACAAGATATCCGACCGGTTTTTCGATGAAGCCCCAGACCGGGCCGACGGAGCTGTCGGTGACGATGCGTCCGGCGGAGCCGACCAATTCATGGCGCAGCTGCATGCCGCCCTTCTCGATCCAGGAGGATTCGATGGTGGCGAGCTGGCCACCGGCAAATTTGAGCAGCGCGATCGCCGTATCTTCGCCCGTCGTCTTGTCGCCGTGGACCATGGTCGCGCCATAAGCCATGACCTCGGTCACCGGATTGTCCTTGCCGAAGAAGTGCCGCGCCGATTCGACCGTGTGGCAGCCCATGTCGAGGAAGGCGCCGCCGCCGGCCGTTTCCGCATTCCAGAAATGCGGAGCGTGCGGACCGGAATGTGCCTCGCGCGCCCGCATGGTGAGAAGATCGCCGATGCCGCCGGCCTGCACCATCTGATAGGCCTTGGCGATGTTGGGCGAAAAGACCGAGCTTTCGGCATATCCATGCCAGATGCCGGCTTCCACCACGATTTTCAGCATCTCGGCGGCTTCCTGCTCCGTGCGCGCCAAGGGTTTGGTGCAAACGACGGCCTTGCCATGCCGTGCGATGAACTTCACGGCATCGAGGTGAACTTCGTTCGGAAGCGCGATGACGACAAGGTGGACGGCCGGATCGGCGCAAAGCGCGTCCATATCCTGACAGTCTGACACGCCTGGCCCCCATTTCCTGGCGAATTCCGCAGCGCGCGAGCCGTCTCGCGAATAGCAGGCAACCAGTTGAGCGTTGCGCACGTCAAGCAGCGCATCCGCGTAACAATCGCTGATAAATCCAGAGCCCAATATCCCGACGCCGATCACAATTGCCTCCCAGAAGCGTTATAACACCACAAGACCACACGGGATGATTACATACCACATAATACAAAAATGGGAAATGAAAAATACACTTGTCATATATTGTATTGAGAGGTATCTTGTCTGAGTTCGCTGCGGGCTCGTTGGGAGAAATTTCGAGCACGCGCCATTTAAGCCTTAAATAAGGGGAGCATTTCAGATGCGTTCTAAGCATGCATGGATTAAAGGCACATTCGCGTCGCTGAGCCTGGCGCTCGCAGCCGGCAGCGCGCTTGCCGCCGATCCCGTCACCTTGAAGCTGGGAAGCTGGCGAACGGAGGACATCGCTGTTTGGCAGGACAAGGTGCTCCCTGTATTCGAAGCGGAGCATCCCGATATCAAGGTCGAGTTCTCGCCGATCAATACCAACGAATACAATGCCGCGATCCAGTCGCAGATCGAGGCTGGTGCCGGTCCGGACCTCCTGACATGCCGTCCGTTCGACGTGAACCGCGAGTGGATCAGCCGCGGTTATTTCGAACCGCTCGCCGATTTCGGCCCGATCAAGGACTTCGACGATGGCGCGAAGGCTGCCTGGACGGATACCAAGGGCGCGCCGTTCTGCGTTCCGGTCGCTGCCGTGCTTGCCGGCTTCTATTACAACATCGACATCTTCAAGGAACTCGGCCTGGAAGTGCCGAAGACCGCCGACGACTTCATGAAGGTTCTGCAGAAGATCAAGGACAACGGCAAATATACGCCGCTCGCCTATGGTTCGGCCGAAAGCTGGCAGCTCGCCTACAACGGCCTCTACAATATCGGTCCCTCCTACTGGAAGGGCGAGCAGGGTCGCCTCGGCCTGATCAACGGCACCAAGAAGCTGACCGATCCCGACTTCGTTCAGGCCTTTGCCGCCTTTGCCGCATGGAAGCCGTTCCTGCCCGCCGGCCAGGCGAGCCTGCAATATGCAGACATGACGCAGCTCTTCACCATCGGCCGCGCCGCGATCCTTCCCGATGGCTCCTGGAACATCAATCAAGTGACCGCGACGGGCCTCAATGTCGGCGTCTTCGGTCCGCCGACCGCAACGGCCGACGGCAAGCGCTACCTGCAGGAAATGCCTGATATGGCAATCGGCATCAATGCCGCCAGCAAGCACAAGGATGCCGCCAAGGTTCTCCTGACCTGGCTCGCCGGCCCGGAATTCCAGAAGATCTACGTCAATGCGGCGCCCGGCTTCTTCTCCATGGGCAAGACGCCCGTTGCTTACGAAAACGCTCTTGCGCAGAAATTCGCCGATCTGAAAACCGGTGCGGAATTGACGCCGCGTCTTGCTCTCGATCGCCTCAGCGCCGGCAACCCGCCGCTCGACGACGAGATCTGGCGTGTGCTGCAGGTCATGTTCACCAAGGACGATATGACGCCGGAAAAGGCGACGGCCGAACTGCAGAAGGGCCTCGACTCCTGGTATAAGCCGCAGAAGTAAGCGCGGGCGGACCTTGCGCGCCTTCCTCGGATCGGCGCGCAAGGTCTCCGCATAATCGCGCATGCGTCCGAAGAGGCGCATTGGGGAATGAAACGACAGTTTGAGGCGGCGCATGCCCAAGCTGAGGCCCTTGCGGGGTCGTCAGCCTATGCACCAGCTTCGAACAGCATACAGGAATGGAGGCTTTCCGAGTGGTACGCCCAACAACCGCGCGCGTCAGCATGATGCTGTTCGTCCTGCCGGCGCTAGTGATTTATGTCGCCTTTGCCGTGTTGCCGCTGGCTCTATCGATCGTCATGAGCTTCTTCAACACGTCGAATCCCGCTGGGCGCGTCTTCGTCGGACTTGAGAATTACTATCGCCTGTTCACGCATCCGGTGACGAGCGCCCGCTTCTGGAACGCTCTGCTCAACAATATCGAATATTTCGCGATCCACCTCGTCGTCGAGGTGCCGATCGGCCTGTTGATGGCCGCACTTCTGACCTCCGGGCTTTTGCGCCGATCCGAAGGCGTCTACCGCACGCTACTTTTCATCCCGGCGACGCTTTCGGTGGTGATCGTCGGCTTCATCTGGCGTCTCATCATCAATCCTCTTTGGGGCCTCGTCGAGTTCCCGTTGCTCGGCAACGCGATGACGGCGCTGCCGACCATCTCGCTGATGTCGGTCTGGCAATATGTCGGCATCCCGATGATCTTCCTATACAGCGCCCTGCTGGCCGTGCCGGAGGATATCGTCGAGGCGGCGCGCATCGATGGCGCCGGCAACTGGCGGATCTTCTGGGGCATCAAGTTCCCATTGATTGCGCCGCAATTCGGCCTGATCGTCATTCTGACCTACATCTGGACCTTCAACGGCTTTGACCTGGTCTTCGCACTGAATGGCGCAGCGCCCGGCCCGAACTACAGCACCGATATTCTCGGCACGCTCTTCTACCGGACCTTCTTCGGCTCAAGCGGCCAGGTCGCCGATATCGATCTCGGGGCGACGGTCGCAACCGTGATCTTCACGATCATCCTGGTGGTGACGGCAGTGTATTTCTGGCTGGTTCAGCGCCGCCTGAAGCCCTACCAAATCTGAAGGGATCGGCATCATGACCATGACTCTTTCCGAAACCCGCACCGAAGCCGCAGCGAAGCGCGCAGGTGACGCGCGCGCCTGGACCACCGACCGTATCGTCGTCCATGCCCTGTTGATTTTCTTCGTTCTTCTCGCCGTCGGGCCGATCCTCGTCGTTGTCCTGAATTCGTTCAAAACGACGCCGGCGATCTTTGGCGGCCCATTTGCCCTGCCGACCGAAAAGACCTTCAGCATAGACGGCTATCTGCGCGTCTTTACCCGCGGCAACTTCCTGCTGAACTATGAAAACAGCCTGATCGTCACGGTGACGACGATCGTCCTGACGGTTGTGACCGCAACGCTCGCGGCCTACGGCCTTACGGAATACAAGGTTCGGCTCGCGCCCATGCTCGGCGGCCTGTTCATTGTCGGCATCATGCTGCCGATCCGCCTGGGAACGGTCCCGATCCTCGAAATCATGATCTCGTGGAACCTCGTCGACACGCTGACGGCGCTGATCCTCGTCTATACCGCGATGAGCATTCCGATCGCCGTCACGCTGATGGTCGCCTATTTCCGCACGGTTCCGACGGAGTTGAAGGAAGCGGCGCGCATCGACGGCGCCGGCGAATTTCGCACGTTCCTGATCGCGCTTCCGGTCGTCAAGCCGGGTCTTGCCGCCGTCGCGACGCTGACCATGCTGCCTGTCTGGAACGACTTGTGGTTCCCGCTCATCCTGGCGCCGAGCCGCAACAACCAGACGGTGACGCTTGGCGTGCAGCAGTTCGTCGGGCAGTTCCTCAACGATTATCCGGCCCTGCTTGCGGCGCTGACGCTCGGCGCGGTGCCATTGATCGTGCTCTACGTGATCTTCTCGCGGCAGTTCATCAAGGGGCTGAGCCAAGGGGTTGGCAAGTAAGAAGCCCTCGGATTCGATCGCATTTCCTGGAAGGAGACCGGCATGGCCGACGTCAAGATAACCAATCTCTACAAGCGCTATGGTGCGGTGGAGATTCTGAAGAACATCAATCTGGAGATCAAATCCGGCGAGTTTGTCGCCTTCGTCGGCCCATCGGGTTGCGGCAAGTCCACCCTGCTGCGCTGCATCTCCGGCCTGGAGCCGATCTCCGAAGGAACGCTCGAAATCGGCGGCCGCGTTGTCAACGATATCGGTCCGTCACAGCGCGGCATTGCCATGGTGTTCCAGTCCTACGCGCTCTATCCGCATAAGACGGTCTACGACAACATGGCCTATTCGCTGCAGCTGCAAAAGCTGCCGAAGGCGCAGATCAACGAGATGGTGATGGCGGCTGCAGAAAAACTGCAGCTCGTGCCCTATCTCAAGCGCTTGCCGAGAGCCCTGTCGGGCGGCCAGCGTCAGCGCGTTGCCATCGGTCGCGCCATCGTGCGTAATCCGAAGGTCTTCCTCTTCGACGAGCCGCTGTCCAACCTCGACGCCGCCTTGCGCGTGCAGATGCGCATCGAGATTGCCCAGCTCAACAAGAACCTTTCCGACACGGCAATGATCTATGTCACCCACGATCAGGTGGAGGCCATGACCATGGCCGACAAGATCGTGGTTCTGCGCGACGGCGTCGTGCAGCAGGTCGGTTCGCCGATGGAGCTTTACGAGAACCCGCAGACGCTGTTCGTCGCCAAATTCATCGGCTCGCCGGAAATGAATTTCATGACCGGAGAACATGCCAAGGGCTACCGGGCCGAAACGGTCGGCGTCCGTCCAGAACATCTTGCCATCGAGCCATCGGGCGGCGTCTGGTCCGGCACGGTGATGCATTCGGAAAACCTCGGCTCGGATTCCTTCATCTATATCGACGTCGGCTCGACCAAGCCGGTGATCGTGCGGCAGGAGGGCAAGTCCGACTATCATTCCGGACAGAAGCTGACCTTTTCGCCGAAGAATGATCGCTACCACCTCTTCGATGCGGGCGGCAGGCCGATGGGGCATTGAGCGTCGCGCTTCAAGCGATCGGCCGCTCTGGATTGTTGCACTGTACACGTCCGATGCTCATGATGCGGCATGTGCGATTTTGATTTGGGAACATGCCTCGCGGCTGCAGCGAAGAACGAGCTGCAGGATTGGGTCCTTCGGTATCTGACGGCGGGACCATGGGCGAATATCGGGCTGCGCGACGGGCTCTTGCTGATGCCGAGGTTTTGGCTCGGCCCCGTCCTGTTGCCGCTCGATCGCATGCAGCGATGCTGCGGCCCGGAACCGGAGATGGAATATCGCATGCCTGTCGCCAATTGGCAGGAGCGGACCGGAAAAATCGCCGGCAGTCTCACGCGTCCCGAGGCGCTACCGCCGCTTATCCTCGAATGCGTCGGGGAAAGGCTGGTCGTTCGCGACGGGAATCATCGCCACGGTGCGATGACGCTTGTTGGATGGTCGCATTGTTATGCGGTGATCTGGTGCAACGGCAAGGCCGACCAATTGCGGGCGCAAGGCTGGATTCAACAAGCATAAAAAACCGGGCCGCGGACGGCCCGGTTCGTGATTTCCACATGGATGGTCGGCTTATTCGACCGGAACGATCTTGCCGCCTTCCCACTTGTAGAGCGAGAAGCTCTGCGAGGTGAGATCGCCGGTTTCGCCGTAGGTGACCTTGCCGATTGCGGTGTCGATCGGCTCGCCGCTCTTCAGCGCCGTTGCAACGGCTTCGCCGTCATCGGCATTGCCTGCCTTTTCGATGCCGGCCTTCAGCACCTGCACGGCAGCATAGGCGTTCAGCGTGAAGGCTTCAGCCGGGATGTTGCGGTCCTGCAGCGCCTTGGCGGCCGCCTTCGAATCCGGGTTCTTCAGCGCATCGGAAGCATTGGTGAAGATCGTGCCGGCAGCGGCTTCGTTGCCGATTGCCCAATATTCGGTGTTGGAAAGGCCGTCGCCGCCGATAAGCTGGGCGTTGACGGAGATATCATGCAGCTGGCGGGCCAGCAGGCCGCCTTCGGGGTGATAACCGCCGAAATAGATGACTTCCGCGCCGGCAGCCTTCAGCTTTGCCGTCAGGGCGCTGTAGTCCTTTTCGCCGGGGGTCAGCGAGTCGTTGAGCACTTCGGTCACGCCGCCGGCGTTGAGCGTTGCCTTGAAGGCGTCGGCGAGGCCTTTGCCGTAGGCGGCCTTGTCGTTCAGGATGGCGATCTTCTTGTCCTTGAAGTGCTCCAGCACGTATTTCGCAGCGACATCGGCCTGCTGGTCGTCACGGCCGCAGGTGCGCAGGATGTTGGTGAGGCCGCGCTTCGTCAGGTCCGGCGCGGTTGCGGTCGGCGTCACCATCAGAATGCCGTTCTCGGAAAGCGCATCCGAAACCGGAATAGCAACGCCCGAGGTCACGGGGCCGACGACGAAATGAATGCTCTGGCCGACGAAATCATTGGCCACGGACACGCCCTGCTTCGGATCGCCGGCGTCGTCGCCGAGCTTCAGAACGACCTTCTGGCCGAGGATGCCGCCGCTCTTGTTGATTTCATCAACTGCGGTCTGTGCGCCGTTTTTCACCTGTTCGCCATATGCGGCCACAGGGCCGGTCAGCGGTGCGATCAGGCCGATCGTGATGTCGGCATGCGCAAGCGGTGCAAAGGCCAGCGAGGCGACGAAGGTCGCTGCCGTCAATGTCTTCAAACTCATTTTATCTCTCCTTGGATGGGCCGGCAGCGCCCTTTTGATCCGCCGCGATGGCCTGTCGTGACGCGCCAACTGCCTTAGGGCGTCGTATTACGGAGACAGGGATGACATCGAGGCTGATGAGCGCCTTTGGACATTTTTGACCTCAAAAGCACTCATGACGGTAGTTTCTGTAGAAATTTCGCGACGATTCCGCAAGAAAATAACCGTCGCGAGGACAATTTTGACGATTTTTCAGGAGTTTCCGGCGGAGCCCGTGTGACGGAATTTGGCCGGCGTCGTACCATTTCTGGCCTTGAAGGCCTTTCCGAAGGCGGCTTCGGAATCATAGCCGATCTCCGCGGCTATGTCCGCAATGCCCCGCCTCGTGCCGATCAAAAGCTCGCTTGCGATCGACATCCGCAGCGCCGTGAGGAAATCCCCGACGGTCATGCCGGCGCGGGCAGTGAATTGACGGGAATAGGTGGCGCGCGACATTGCCGAGAGCGCTGCAAGCTCCTCGATCGTCCAGCGATTTCCCGGCGAAGACATCACCGCGCGCACCGATTTGCTTAAGCGTGGATCGGCGAGCAGCGCGAGCAGGCCGGGTGCCCGGTCTTGTGAGGCATCCTGCGTTCGCAGCGCCATGATCAGCAAGGCGAGACACATGCCGGTGACGATGATCAGCGCACCTGGTTGTTCGAGCAGCGTCTCCTGGCGGAGCAGGGCGACCAGGGCCTTCAGCACGTCTTGATTATCGAGGCTTGCCAAGGAAGCGTGGAACGGATCGGGCAGCGAATCGAGCAGCAGAGCCGACGATCCGGGAGCGGATTTGAAATGTCCGCAGAGCAGATCAACATCCGCGCCATCGCCATTTTGTCGAAGCGGCAGCATGCCGTCATGCGACAACCTCATGGGCGCGGCATGTCCGCCTGATCCGTGATCCGCGATGACGTGGGCGTCTCCACGGGGGAGCAATAGGAAATCTCCAGCGCGAAGGAGAATCTGCTGCCCGGAGCGCAGGCGGATGATGCAGCTGCCGTCAAGAACGAGGTGGAAGGGAAGCTCGCCCGTGGGAGCAGGTTCGTGATCTAGGTCGAAAGCGCCTTCCAACCGGCAACGGAGATCGAGGGCTGGTTGCAG
>JAGWJK010000981.1 GCA_028865845.1 Rhizobiaceae bacterium | reverse complement strand
TCCCCGCTGGGGAGAAGGGGAGTCTGACAATCCACGTTCTCAATCTTGGCTGCTGTTATCAGCAGCGTGTGCGCCAACTACCTACTCCCCTCGGGGAGAAGGTGCCCGAAGGGCGGATGAGGGGGGACGAGGAGCAAAGCGACGAGTGTCCTCTACAGGCAGGTAAACGGTGTTCCTAAGTAACACTCTCAACCGCCGGAACGCGTCTCCTACTCGAACTCCAGCACACCGCTTTCGAACCGCAGCACCTGCGTGCCGTGCTGGTTCGTTCCCTCGCAAAGGATGCTGTTCAGCGTCCAGCCGGGGCGGGAGGCGAGTGGCCGCGTGGCGAGCAGTGTCACGGAATAGCTGATCGTGTCGCCGGCAAAGACCGGGCGCAGCCATTGCAGCTTCTGGAAGCCCGGGGAGGGGCCGAGCTTCGGCGGCTGGTGACCTTCGGCCGTCAGCCGTGCCGTTTCGCCATCCCAATAGTCGACGAAAGTCCGCATCCAGACTGCGCAGGTATGCCAGCCGGATGCGCAAAGGCCACCAAACAGGGTATTCTTGGCCGCTTCCGCGTCCATGTGAAAAACCTGCGGATCGAAGCGCGATGCGAAGCGGACTATGTTCTCGGCGGTAAAGGTGTGGCTGCCGATGTCGGCTTTTTCGCCGATCGGGTAGAGGTCGGCCATCTTCATGAGGATGCCTCCGACGGTGCGCGCATGCGGATCATCGTCGAATTCTCACCGAGGCAAACGAGCTCGCCGCGCTGGTTTTCGACTTCGTGGCGGAACTTGACGATCCCAAGCCCGGGGCGGGAGCGCATGGCGCGCGCTTCCAGCACGATCGAGCGGCCGGAAAGCGTGTCGCCCGCCAGAACCGGCTTCTTCCAGTCCATGAAGTCGATGCCCGGCGCACCTTCGGATTCGGTGTTCAGCAAATAGCTGTCGATCATCATGCGCATGAACATCGCGGATGTGTGCCAACCGGAGGCCGCGAGGCCGCCCAATATGCTGGCGCGGCCGGCGGCGGCGTCCAGATGCATCGGCTGCGGATCGAACTCCGTCGCGAACTCGACGATCTCTTCCGCGGTCACATGTTTCGGACCAAGCGGAAATACTTGTTCCAGTCGGAAATCCTCATAAGTCAGTTTCGCCATTCACGTCACCGGCGTTCTTATCGGGTCGTGCCCCATCGCATGGGACCTGCTACGGCGCAAGCATTTTCATCGGTTTTTCTGACGACCAGGCGCGATGGAAGCATGCCTCTTCACCACAGCCCTTGCTTGTCCCTTGCCGATATGATGAGGCTTCTGCCGGAATTGTCGCCGACAGGAAGAGATATGAGCGATCTTAAGACCGCGTTGGACGCCGCCGCCGGCGAAGGGATCATTTCCCGCGATCAGGCAAGCAGGCTTTTGCCCTATCTGACTGAAAGAAATATCGATATGGGCCCGGCCCAGGCGAGAGGAGATCTGTCGCAGCCGCGCGACCTCGACCCGCCGAACCCGCTGGAAGACAGCGAGGCGCCACGCTTCATCCGCGGCTTCCACGATGTGCTGATTACGATCGGCATCGTCGTCCTGCTCGTCGGCCTTTGGGGATTGACGGGTTATTTCGGTCCGATCGTCGCCATTCTGGTCCTGGCCGAGATTTTGGTGCGCCGCCAGCGGCTGGCTTTGCCGGCCGTGGTCCTGACCGTAGCGCTCGCGCATTGGATATTCACCGTCTGCACGCTTTATCTCGGCGGGGTCGATGACGGCCGGAGCGTGATGGTGGACTGGATGTTGATGGCCTTGCCGTTGCCCATCGTGTTTGCGATCTATTATTGGCGCTATCGCGTTCCGCTGTCGCTGGCGATGCTGCTGCTGTCGCTGTTTGCGCTGCTGCTCGCGACCATCTTCTATGTGATCGGTAAAGTGACTGATGTGCCCGATGTCGTCTTCACCTATCCCACCCTGAGCTTCAGCATTCTGGTAGCGGCAGCGCTCGGCACCTTCGCCGTAGCGATGCGCTTCGATCTCACCGATCGCGAGCGCGTTACGCGCCGCTCGGATGTTGCCTTCTGGCTGCATCTCGCAACCGCACCGGCGCTGCTTTACTCGACCATCCTGCTGGTCCTGCAGGTGAAGGCCGGCAACGGCATCGCCTCAGTCAGCGCCGGTTTCGATTATTCAGACGCCTTGATCATCATGGCGATCGTGCTGGTCATGATGATGATTGGCGTGGTCATCGACCGACGTGCTTTCGTCACTTCCGGGCTCGTATCGCTTGGGGTGGCGATCGGCGGGCTGCTCCGGCAGAACCAGGCGGGATTCGACAAGATCGGCTTTACGACGCTGCTGATCGTTGGCGCGGTGGTCTTGGTGATTGGTATCGGCTGGCCGTACCTGCGGCGTGCTGCGATCGGCTTGTTGCCGGCATCGCTGCAGATGCGGCTGCCGGTGTTGCGCTAGATCGGTTCAGCTTTTCGGGAAAGCTGGGACTGTTGCAGCTTTTTTTGTTGCGTAGTTCCAGACGAAAAAACGCTGTGCAGTCTTACTGGGATTGCCATGATTACCGCCTTCTCCCAGGCGC
>JAGWJK010000980.1 GCA_028865845.1 Rhizobiaceae bacterium | reverse complement strand
CGCATCCAATCGTCTTCACGCGGATACTGGGTGACTAGGATCTCCAAGCCGTCATCACCGGCGACCAGCGTCGGCGCGTCGTCAGTCGACTTGACGAAGACAAGCGAGAACGGTCCATAACTCTGGCCCTCAAGCATCATCGACCCGTTGAGAACAATGAGGTACTGCCCGCCGGACTCTTTCGGATCAGGCGCAGGCGCGGACATCGACGGGCCAAGGCGGATCATTGTCGCGCACATGCCATCGTCGCCGGCCTGCTCTTCGATAACCGTCTCGACTGATACCTCCTCACGGTCCCTCAGGACCGGCTCGATCGAGATCGTCACAGGTTCCGAAACGCGATGACGCCGCTTTGTCGGCCGAAGCTTCTCGCGCACATTCGGCGTACTTAGATAAACGAGCCCAGCGTCCGTCTTGCTACGGAGGGTCAGATAGGAAAGTCCCTGCGCACTAGCGATCAGCGGACCGTACCCAGTGTGATGGTCGGCGTAGTGCACCGTGACCAGCCGAACCTCGTCGCGACCAATGGTGCCGCTTCCGGCGATAAAGACCTGAAACTGATCGACGATATGGAAATGTGAGTCCAGTTTCTGGTGTGCGTTGAGATCAAGCCGGAACGCCTGCGGATCCGGCGTGGCAATGTCGGAATTTTTTCCGAACATGTTGATCTTCCAAGACTGTCCGCGGCGGAACCTGCTCGGTTCCTTTTCCGAATACGAAGCGGCTTGCATCCTGCTCCTCCTGTTGTCAAAAGCCTCTACGCCTCAGTGGCGTGGCGGCGGAAACTCCACGTCCAGCGTGCCAGCGACGTCCTCGCGGGTCGATCCGATCAGATCGAACAGCTTCGTAAACTGCTGCGGGTCGTTGATCGATTGGACCGCTACGAGCCGATTTTCCTTGAATCCCAGGACCGAGAATGCGCCGCTTGCCGCTGCTTTAAGGACTGCTTCACTCGTTGCGCTGTTCACCTCTCCCGCCATCTGCAGCCGGATCGGGCCTTGGTGGGACCACAGCCTACCGACTGCGCGTTCCGGCGCTGGTTTTCCCGCGATCGCCGACGCAACGATCTTCGCCTGCTCCATTCCGGGGTTTACGGCTTCGCTGCGGACGTGAGCCCCGAGCTCGGGATCGAGCCACGCGGCGCAATCTCCGATCGCGAAGACGTCTGCGGCGGCCGTCTCTCCTGTGGCGGACGTCAAGATACCGTTCGCAACCTCAAGTCCTGCGGCGCGTGCGAGACTGTCGTTCGGCACAACGCCAATCGCTGCGAGGGTCGTGTCCGTGTCGACGACACTGCCGTCGCTCAGTGTCAGCAACTCACCCGTCGTCCCCACTGCTCGAGCGATCCCGGTTACCGACACGCCAAGCAGAAACTTGATTCCAGCCGCCTCATGCCGCCCCTGCAGGTAGGTCGATACCGACGGGCTGACGGCACGCTGCATGAGGCGCTCCGTCGGTTCGATAACAGTCACGCGCAGACCAGCAGCGGCCGCCATCGCCGCGACTTCGACGCCAATCAGTCCACCGCCTACGATCGCTATAGCCTGCGCGCCGGAAAAGCGTTTCTTAAGCTCCTCCACGTCGTCGTGTGTGCGCAAATACAGTGCGAGTTCTTGCGGATCGACCGCGGTAGGCAGACGACGAGGCTTCGCACCGCATGCGAGGATCAGCTTGTCGAAAGAATGCTTCGATCCGTCCGAGGCAAGCAGCGTGCGTTCGTCGAGATTGATGTCCATGACCTCCATTCTCTGGAGGAGATCGACCTTGTTGTTTTTGTAGAATGGCTCGGGGCGTAATGGCGTCGGTTGGAAGGCGGCGGACGACAATGCATCTTTCGAAAGCGGCGGCCTGTGATACGGCACGGCGGCTTCGTCCGTTAGCACGGCGATCGAACCTTCATAGCCCATCGTTCTAAGCGCGGCCGCTGCTGCGATACCTGAATGGGATGCCCCAACAATTACCACGTCCGTCATCGGTTCTCTCCGATCAACTGACGACGACCATATCGAACTCGCTCTTGCGAGCTCCGCACTCAGGACAGACCCAGTCGTCCGGGACATCTTCCCACCTCGTTCCCGCAGCGACGCCGCCATCGGGATCGCCAACAGCTTCGTCATATCTAAAACCGCAGAGGACGCACTCCCAGACCCTGAGTGCCGTTGTCAGTTCGGCGCTATCCGTCGTGACCATTGTCGTTCCTCCCGGACGAATTAACTTGCACGACGAACGTATGACAGGGTATCGGCTATCGCTAGATTGTCTGTATGTCTATCAGACATATCAAATCGGCATAGGAGATGCCGCGGGAGGTTCGGTGGATATTCGTCAGCTCGGCTACTTCGTACGCATCGCGGAACTGGGCAGCTTTTCCCGTGCGTCGGCGTTTCTTCACGTCGCCCAGCCGGCACTAAGCCGCCAGATACGCAACCTCGAAAAGGAGCTAAAGGAGACGCTTCTCATCCGCAACGGCCGCGGCGTCGAGCTCACGGAGGCCGGTGAACGCCTGTTGAGCAATGCGCGCGGGGTCATACGACAAGTCGAGCGAACGTACGAGGAG
>JAGWJK010000037.1 GCA_028865845.1 Rhizobiaceae bacterium | reverse complement strand
AACGCGCTGGTGAATATCGCCAGCATCACCGATTACGACAGCTTGGGGCACACAACCTATCTCGCCGGCAATCAGTATTCCGATGCGATCCTCATCCAGGGCGGGCTCGTCGATCACGATCAGCCCGCTGCCAGTCAGCCGGCGCATCCGCTGGCGAACGAGGCGATTGCCTTTCTCGGAGACCATGAGCCGGCAACGGAGCATGACGGAACAATCGATCTCGGCCACGACCTGTCCTGGCATAACGGCGCCGTCGGCGACGTCATGCAGACGGTCACAGCGTAAGCGGGAAAGCAAGGGAGAGCTCTTCCGATGAACCAGGTTTCGAAGTTGAGCATCGCCGAAAGCCGGTCACTGCGGCTGAAGTCGCTTGCTGCCCGCGACGACGATCAGGCCGAGGAGCGCGACGCCGCCTCTTTCATGGCCGCCATCGAGGATGCCGTTGAAAGCCTGAAGCGGCTACGGCGCGAGCCTACCCGCCCCATACCCCCTATCGCCACTCTCCAACCACCGAAGACGGAGACGACATCCGAGAGCAGCCTGGGCGCTACCCCCGCCCCTGCTGCCGCGGAGATCCCGCTTGCCACGGAGGTTGGCGGCGGCCCCGCCGCATCTGCGACCGACCTCGAGATGCGGCGGGTGTCGCCCTCGCCTGAGACCGATCCAACGCCTCCGCCGGCACCATTGGATATGCCGAAGCCGGAGATATCCGAGCCGGCGTTGAAGACCGCTTCCCCGCAGCCGCTCCCCCGGACGATTGACAACGACCCCGGCCCGATCCGCGAGCGCCCGACATCGGGCGGCGGCGGCAACGGTGGCGACCGCGAGCCCGGCAAGGGAGGTGGCGGTGGTGGCGGCGGAAATGACGGCAATATCTTCCATAAGCGCAGCGCCCAGCCGATCAATTTCGCAGCCAGCCTGCGCAGGGGCATCGCTGTCGTTCAGCACAACATGCTGATCGTGATGATCTTCACGCTTGCGATCAACGTTCTCGTGCTGGCGATCCCGATCTACCTTTTCCAGATTTCGGACCGTGTGCTCACCAGCCGCTCGATCGATACGCTGGTCATGCTCACGATTGCTGTCGTCGGCGCCATTTTCCTGCAGGTGATCATGGATTCGGTGCGCCGCTTCATCCTGATGCGCACAGCTGTCGAGCTCGAAGTCCAGCTCGGCGCGCCGATCCTGAGTGCTGCTGCGCGCGCGTCACTGAACGGCAACGGCCGCGATTATCAGACGCTGGCCGACCTGCAGCAGCTTCGCGCCTTTCTGACCTCCGGCACGCTGATCGCGTTCCTGGATGCGCCGCTGATGCCGCTGTTCGTCATCGTCGTCTATCTGGTCCATCCGGATCTCGGTTTGATCGTGATGACCTGTTGCGCGGTCTTGTTCTTCATCGCCTATCTCAACCAGAAAACGACGGCCAAGCATTTCGCCGAGGCCAATGCCTTTGTCGGCCGCGCCAATTTCCATCTGGATTCGATGGCGCGCAATTCGCAGATCATCAATGCCTTGGCAATGATCCCCGAAGCGGTGAAGATGTGGGGCCGGGAAACGGCCGGATCGCTGAAATCGCAGGTGGCTGCCCAGGACCGAAACATCGTCTTTTCCGGGTTCACCAAAGCCTGCCGCCTGATCACGCAGGTCACCCTGCTCGGCTGGGGCGCGCATCTGTCGCTTTCCGGGCAGTTGACGGGCGGCATGGTCATTGCCGCGTCGATCATCTCCGGCAGGGCGCTGGCGCCGGTCGAAGGCGCGATCGAGGGGTGGAACCAGTTCAACCATTCCCGCGCCGCTTATGGACGCATCAAACAGCTTCTCTTGAATTCGCCACTGAATTTCCCGCGGCTGCGCCTGCCCAATCCGGAAGGCCGGCTTGACGTCGAGCGCATCCTTTTCGTTCCGCCGCCGCAGAAGCGCGTCATTCTGAACGGCATCTCGTTTTCTCTGAAAAAGGGTGAATCGCTCGCCGTCATCGGCAATTCCGGCTCCGGCAAGACGACCCTCGGCAAGATGCTGGTTGGCTCGATCCTGCCCACATCGGGTAACGTCCGGCTCGATCTGATGGATCTGCGCAACTGGGATCAGCGCCAGTTTGGCGAAAGCATCGGCTACCTGCCGCAGGATGTGCAATTGTTTCCGGGCACCATCAAGGCCAATATCTGCCGCATGCGCGACGACGTCGAGGATCGGCTGATCTACGAAGCCGCCGTCCTTGCCGATGTGCACGAATTGATCGCCACCTTTCCGCAGGGCTATGAAACCGTGGTCGCCGCCGATGGCGCGCCGCTGTCCGGCGGTCAGAAGCAGCGTATCGCGCTTGCCCGCGCCTTCTTCGGAAATCCAAAATTCGTCGTTCTCGACGAGCCGAATTCCAATCTCGACAATGCCGGCGAGGCAGCGCTTGCCCGTGCCCTCATCCACGCAAAGAAGCAGGGGATCACCACCGTGACCATCACCCAGCGCCCTGCCCTGCTGCAGTGCGTCGACAAGATCCTGGTGCTGAAGGAGGGATCGGTTGCGATGTTCGGCGAGCGCGTCGATGTGCTGAAGGCGCTGAGCAACCGGCCGAACAACGACACGGGCAACCAGCCCCCGCCGAGAATTGAGGGGTGAGCGCCATGTTCTCTAAACGGAAGAGCAAGGACAAGAGCGATCCCGAAACCGGTCAGGTCGAATGGTACAGCGATGTGCCGCGTTCGATCCGTCTCTACAGCATTTCGGGATTGTCCATTCTGTTCGCGTCGTTCGGCGGCTTCGGCTACTGGGCCGCCACCGTTCCGATCGCGTCGGCGGTCATCGCCCAAGGCAGTTTCGTCGCGACCGGAAACAACAAGATCATCCAGCATCTCGAGGGCGGGATTATCAAGGAGCTGATGGTGAGCGAAGGCCAGACCGTGCAGGAAGGCGACATTCTGCTGACCCTCGATCCAACGGCACCGCTCGCCAACGAACGAGCACTTAAACTGCGACGCCTCCGGCTGGAGGCGGTGGTTGCCCGGCTGAGGGCCGAAGCAGAGGGCCAGGAAGAACTCGTCCTTCCCGATATCGTGACTTCGGAAGCCGGCGATCCCGATGTCAACGCCCTCATCCAGAGCCAGTTTGTCGTCTTCCACAGCAAGCAGAACAAACTCAAGGAACAGCTAAACCTTATCGAGAAGAACATCCGTTCGCTGGAGTTTCGCACGCAGGGATACCAGGGGCAGCGGGCGGCCTTCGTCACGCAGCTCAAGCTTCTGACCGACGATCAGGATTCCAAGGAGAAGCTGTCGCAGATCGGCGTGGTGCGGCGTTCCGATCTCCTTGCCGTGCAGCGCGCCGTTGCCGATGCCATGGGAGATCTTGCCCGCATTGATGGCGAACTCAACGAAAACGACGCGCAGATCGCCAAATACCGCCAGGAGGCGATCATCGCAATCAATGCCGACAAGCAGGCGGCGCTAGACATGCTGGAGACGGCCGAATCGGATCTGGAAAGCGTGCGCGAGCAAGTGCGCGAGGCGTCCGGGGTCCTTGAGCGCACCGTCATCCGTTCGCCGGTGAGCGGAACGGTCATCCGCTCCTATTATCACACCGCCGGCGGCGTCATCACCACCGGCAAGCCGATCATGGAGATCCTGCCGAACAACGTGCCGCTGATCATCGAGGCGCAGGTGCTGCGCACCTCGATCGACCAGTTGCACGAGGGAGAATCGGCAGCGATCCGCCTCTCGGCCCTTAATCGCCGCACGACGCCGGTGCTGAACGGCAAGGTCTTTTATGTCTCTGCCGACTCGATCGAAGACAGCTCCGGTTCGGCGCAGCGCGACGTTTATATCGTCCGCGTCGAACTCCCGAGCGAGGAGATCAAGCGCATTCCCGGTTTTCGGCCGGTCCCCGGCATGCCCGCCGACGTGCTGATCCAGACGTCGGAGCGCACCTTCTTCGAATACCTCTCCAAGCCTGTCGTCGACAGTATGTCGCGCGCCTTCAGGGAGCGGTGAATGAGCCCATGTCCTTAGGTCCAGCGTAGGAACACGCCATGCCCGCAATGTCCGATATTCTGCTTCGCGTCGGTCGGCTGAACTATGTCTGGACCAATACGGAAAGCCTGCTGATCTACATCATCGCCCATCTTCTGAAGGTGGAGAAGGATGCGGCGATCATCGTGTTTCTGACGCTGAACACCACGCGCGCGCGCATCGATCTGGTCGAGCGACTATCCAAGTTGCCATCGGCGCCGCCGGAAGAAAGCCGCCAGGTTCTGGCGCTGATGGGGCGGCTGAAGCGGGAATCGAAAATGCGCAACAAATACAATCACTGCATCTATTCGTTCGACGAGAACGGCGAAATTTCCAGCACGCAGCTGATGCGTCTCGTCGAGGACGAGCGGCACGTCAAATACGGCAAGGTGGAACAGCTGGATCTGCGTGAAATCGAGAGATTGGAAAGCTCGATCCGGGAGATTGTCGCGATCAGCAACGCGCTATGGGTGTTCATCCGCGCGAGCCCGCAGTTTCACGACGATGTGTGATGAGGAAGCGCCGGAACCGGCGCTGCCTCCCGTGCTATGGCATACCTAGCTTACCGGCGGCCGAGAAGTCCGAACAGATAGCCGATGCCGGCTGCGGCGACCAACATCAGGATCGGCTCTTCGCGGACCTTGTCGCGCACCCGTTCGGTAATCTCCTGGGCTTCTTCGGTGACGACGGATTTCGCGCCCTGTCCAACAGCAGCCATGCTCTGCGAAAGCCTCGACAGATCCTCGCGCAGGGCGGCGATCTGCACGCCGAGATCTTCGATCGCGGTTTCGGCATGGGCCTGTGCTGAGGCTGTTTGGGCGGAAGCGGTTTTCGTCTCGGCCATTCTGGGCTCCTCTGGTTGCTAGACCGTTCAACGTCAATCAAGAATAAAGGTTCCGGCACGTGCGGCCGGGGTCCGGTGATTTCCTTGGTGGCTCTTCAATTCCGGTTCGGATTGTTCTAAGGAACTCCGATTGCTTTGCCTATGGCGAAGAGCGTGATGATACGAGGTTTGCTTTCCGATGTTCGACGTACTGAGAAAAATCGCCCAGACCTGGGTTGCAAAGGGCCTGATGCTCATTCTGGCCGCAGCCTTTGGCATATGGGGGGTAGAGCGCTCATTGATCGGCGGCAGCGGCAGTGATACCGTCGTGACGGTCGCCGACCAGAACATCAACGTCAATGAATTCCGTCTGGCCTATCGCCGGCAGATACAGGCAATCAGCCAGCAATTGCGCATGCAGGTCACGCCCGAACAGGCCCGTGCCTTCGGCATCGGTCAGCAGACGGTCGCCCAGCTTGTCGCCGGCGCCTCTCTCGACCAGCTTGCCAGCGATATGAACCTTGGCCTCTCCAAGGACAAGCTCGCGCAGCTGATCGGCGACGATCCGGCCTTCAAGGCAGCCAACGGCTCCTTCGACCGGCAGAAGTTCGAAAGTCTGCTGCAGAACAGCCAGATCAATCCGGACGATTACATCAAGGAACGCAGCAAGGTCGCTGTTCGCAGCCAGATCGTCGAAGCCGTTTCCAACGGTTTTTCGGCGCCAAAGATCCTGGTCGACGCCGTCAAGCAGTATCACGATGAAAAGCGCAGCATCGACTATCTGCTGTTGACCAACGCCAACATCGACCCGATCAAGGCGCCGGCGGAAGATGTGCTGTCGAAGTGGTTCGATGGCGTCAAGACGCGCTACCGCGCCCCGGAATACCGCAAGCTCGCCTATGTGAAGCTGCAGGCTGAAGATATCGCCGACCCGGCCAGCGTGACGGATGATGCCGTTCGCGCCGAGTTCGAAAAGCGCAAGGACAGCTACACGACGCCGGCAACCCGCACGATCGAGCAGCTGAACTTCGCCAACAAGGATCTCGCCGAGGCGGCCGAGGATGCGCTGAAGACCGGCACCACCTTCGACCAGCTCGTCACCGACCAGGGCAAGACGCCGGCCGACGTTGCGCTCGGCACTTTCACCAAGGACCAGGTTCCCGATCCGGCAATCGCCCAGGCTGCCTTCGCCGTTACCAAGGAAGGCGGCACCACGCCGGTCGTCGACGGTTCCTTCGGTCCGGTCATCCTGCGCGTGACCAACGTCAAGGACGAAACGGCAAAGAACTTCGATGACGTCAAGGAAGACGTCCGCAAGCAGGTCGCGATCAAGAATGCCGCCGCCGAAATCGACAGCATCCACGACAAGTTCGAAGATCTGCGTGGTTCCGGCACGTCGTTGGAGGATGCCGCCAAGCAGCTGAATTTGAAGGTGGTCACGATCGATTCGATCGACGCGACAGGTCTCGATCAGAGCGGCAACGAAGTGAAGGATCTCCCCTCCAAGCAGCAATTGCTGGCGGAAGCGTTCAAGGCCGATCAGGGCAGCAACTCGCCGCCGCTGACGGTCGGCAATGACGGTTATGTCTGGTACGACGTCCTCAACATCACGCCTGACCATGATCGCCCGCTGTCCGAGGTGCATGAGAAGGCCGTTGCCGATTGGACCGCCGAGCAGCAGAAGGTCGCGCTGGCCGCAAAGGCCGCGGAACTCAAGCAGGAAGCGCAGAAGGGCAAGTCGCTCGCCGATATCGCCGCGCCTCTTGGCATCGCGGTCGAAAGCAAGGCTGACGTCACCCGTACCACCGACGACCCTGTTCTCGGCCGCGGCGGCGTTGCTGGCGCCTTCTCTGGCCCTGTCGACACCGTTGCCAATGCCGTCGGTGCCGACGACACCACGCAGATCCTGTTCAAGGTGACCGACGTCAACGACAATCCGACCACCGACGCGCTGAACAATGACGACCAACAGGCTGCATCGATCGCCAACGCCGCCGGCGACGACATTCTCGATCAGATGGTCAGCTCCCTGCAATCCAAGTACAGCGTCACGGTCAACCAGAACCTCGCCGAACAGGCGATGTCCCGCTAGACCTCCAAGGGGATCGATAGCCGATGGCCGAACTGAAACCTTTCCTCGCAAAGGTCGCCAACCGCGAGGAGCTGACGCGAGACGAAGCCCGCCAGGCTTTCGAGATCCTGATGTCGGGCGAAGCCACGCCCTCGCAGATCGGCGCCTTCCTGATGGCGTTGCGCGTGCGCGGCGAGACGGTCGACGAAATCGTCGGCGCCGTCACCACCATGCGTGCGAAGATGCTGCCGGTGGAAGCGCCGGCCGATGCGATCGACATCGTCGGTACCGGCGGTGACGGGTTCGGCACTTATAATATCTCGACGCTCGCCGCTTTCATCGTTGCCGGCGCGGGCGTCCCCGTTGCCAAGCATGGCAACCGTGCCCAGAGCTCGAAGGCCGGTACCGCCGACACGCAATCGGTATTGGGCATCAAACTCGATATCGGCCCTAAGGTCATCGCCCGTTGCATTCGCGAAGCCGGTATCGGTTTCATGTTCGCGCAGCTGCATCACTCCTCAATGCGCCATGTCGGTCCGTCGCGTGTCGAACTCGGCACGCGGACGATCTTCAACCTGTTGGGTCCCCTCTCCAATCCGGCGGGCGCCAAGCGGCAATTGCTCGGCGTCTTTGCGCCGCAATGGGTGATGCCGCTCGCCGAGGTTCTGAAGGATCTGAACGCCGAGAGCGTTTGGGTGGTGCACGGCAACGGCCTCGACGAAATCACCACTACCGGCACGACCTCTGTCGCGGCCCTTGAAGACGGCAAGATCCGCACCTTCGAGTTGACGCCTGCCGATTTCGGCCTGAAGCATGCCGATCTTGCGGACCTCAAGGGTGGAGATGGCGCCGTCAATGCAGCGGCGCTTCGTGGCGTGCTTGGCGGTGCGAAGAATGCCTATCGCGATATTTCTCTCGCCAACGCCGCCGCCTCGCTGGTGATTGCGGGCAAGGCGGAAACGCTTCATGATGGCATGAGGCTCGCTGCACAGTCGCTCGACAGCGGCGCAACCGCCGTTGCGCTGGAAAAGCTGATCGCCGTTTCCAACGACGAAGAATAGGTTCAGGACATCATGACCGATATCCTCCAGAAGATCGAAGCCTACAAGCGCGAAGAGATCGCCGCCGCCAAGGCAAAGGTGTCGTTTGCCGATCTGAAGGCAATGCAGGCCGGCCAGTCGGCGCCGCGTGGCTTTCATAAGGCATTGCTCGCCAAGAAGAACGCCGGTGCCTTTGGTCTGATCGCCGAGATCAAGAAGGCCAGCCCGTCCAAGGGGCTCATCCGTCCGGATTTCGATCCGCCGGCGCTTGCCAAGGCCTACGAGATCGGTGGTGCCGCCTGCCTTTCCGTGCTGACGGACAACCCGAGTTTCCAGGGCGCGCCGGAATTTCTGACAGCTGCACGCGCAGCCTGTTCGTTGCCGGCCCTGCGGAAGGATTTCATGTTCGAAACCTATCAGGTGCAGGAAGCTCGCGCCTGGGGCGCCGACTGCATCCTGCTGATCATGGCTTCACTCTCCGACAGCGATGCCGAACGCCTTCAGGACGAAGCTTTCGGCCTTGGCATGGATGTGCTGATCGAAGTGCATGACGCCGAGGAAATGGAGCGCGCGCTGAAATTGTCCTCGCCGCTGATTGGCATCAACAATCGCAATCTGCGCACGTTCGAGGTCAGCCTGACCGTCAGCGAAAATCTGTCGTCGATGGTGCCGGCTGACCGGTTGCTGGTCGGCGAAAGCGGCGTGTTCACGCATGCCGATTGCAGGCGCCTCGAAGCCTCGGGGATCACCACTTTCCTGGTCGGCGAAAGCCTGATGCGCAAGGACGACGTCACAGCCGCAACGCGCGCGCTGCTGACCGGCGAGGCCGGCGTTCTGGCGGCAGAGTGAAATGAGCGCTGACAAGAGCGGCCTCACCCATATCGATGCTTCGGGCGAGGCGCGGATGGTCGATGTCGGCGACAAGGCCGAAACCGTCCGTATTGCCACCGCCGAAGGCCATGTGAAGATGAAGCCGGAGACACTGGCGCTGATCCGCCAGGGCAACGCCAAGAAAGGCGATGTCATTGGCACGGCCCGCCTCGCCGGCATCATGGCTGCCAAACAGACCGCCAATCTCATCCCCCTTTGCCATCCGCTGATGCTGACGAAGATCGCGGTAGACATAGCAGAGGACGACACCCTGCCCGGCTTGCGCGTCACGGCGACGACGAAGCTTACCGGCCGCACCGGCGTCGAGATGGAAGCGCTGACGGCCGTCTCCGTCGCCTGCCTCACCATCTACGACATGGCCAAGGCTGCCGACCGCACGATGGAAATCGGCGGCGTCAGGCTATTGGAGAAATCAGGCGGCAAATCCGGTGATTTCCGCCATCCGGAGGCCTGACCCTATGAGCCTTTTGCCCGTTGCCAGCGCTCAAAGCCGCCTGCTCGACAGCGCAAAACCGCTTGTCCGCATCGAAAACGTGTCGCTCGACCAGGCAGACGGCCGGGTCCTGGCCAAGGATTTGACCGCGCGGCTGACGCAGCCGCCTTTCGATTCCTCGGCGATGGATGGCTATGCCCTGCGCTTCGAGGACGCCGCCGAGCCGGGTGCGTTGCTTTCCGTCATCGGCACTTCGTCCGCGGGCCATGGCTTCCACGGTTCCGTCAGCACGGGCGAAGCTGTCCGCATCTTCACCGGTGCGCCTGTGCCTGCCGGCGCCGATTGCGTGTTGTTGCAGGAAGACGCGGAGCGGCTCGAAGATGGCCGTATACGTACCACATATCCTCTGCGCAAAGGCCAGCATGTACGTCCGCGTGGTCAGGATTTTACCGAAGGCGAAACCGTCCTGACCGCCGGCACGGCGATGGAGTTTTCACGCCTTACGGTCGCCGCGGCGATGAATCACCCGACCGTCGATGTCTATCGTCGTCCGCTTGTGGCGATCCTTGCGACCGGCGACGAGCTGATGCCTCCCGGCAGCATGCCCGGACCGTCGCAGATCATCGCGTCGAATACGTTCGGCGTGGCTGCGCTTGCCCGACGCGCCGGCGCACATGTGCTCGATCTCGGGATCGTTCCCGACGATCGCGACGAGATCACCGCAGCGATTGGCCGGGCACAAGTGGCAAAGGCTGATGTCATCGTCACTCTGGGCGGAGCTTCCGTCGGCGATCACGACCTGGTCCAGGCAACCCTCGTTGCTGCCGGCATGCAGCTTGATTTCTGGCGCATAGCCATGCGGCCGGGCAAGCCCTTGATGGTCGGAAGTCTCGGCGATACCCATGTGCTCGGATTGCCCGGAAATCCGGTATCGAGCCTGGTCTGCAGCCTGCTGTTCCTCGAGCCTTTGATCCGCAAGCTCGCTTCTTTGCCGCAGGTGGGACGCGAAATCATGGCCTGGGCGGCAGTGCCGCTCGCGGCCAACGACCAGCGGCAGGACTATGTCCGCGCGACACTCAAGAAATCCACGGATGGCGCCTGGCTGGCGGAGCCTTTTTCCAAGCAGGATTCCTCGATGATGAAGGTGTTCTCCAAGTCGGATTGCCTCATCATTCGCCCGCCGCATGCGCCGGAGCTAGCTGCCGGTTCGCCCTGCCCGGTTCTCCTGCTGCGACCCGATCTGTTCGGCTGATCCAGCAACGAAAATGCCGGGCGGCTTTCGCTACCCGGCATCCTTTTTCAACGTAATGTCGAAACAAATTTACTTGGCCGGCTTCTCGTGATGGCCGCCGAAGCCTGCGCGCATGGCCGACAGTACCTTGTTGGCGTAGTCGTCGTTGCCGCGGGAAGCGAAACGGCCGTAGAGAGCGGCGCTGAGAACCGGGGTTGGAACGCCTTCGTCGATGGCAGCCGAGATCGTCCAACGGCCTTCGCCGGAGTCCGAAACTCGGCCGGCATACTGCGAAAGAGCAGCATCGCCATGCAGGGCGTCGGCCGTCAGATCGAGCAGCCAGGAGGTGATAACGCTGCCGCGACGCCAGACTTCGCTGATTTCGGCGATGTCGAGGTCGTACTGGTAATATTGCGGATGCGACAGCGGTGCGGTTTCAGCATCGGCCTCGGTGGTCTGCATGCCGATGTTGGCATGGCGCAGAACGTTGAAGCCTTCGGCATAAGCGGCCATCAGACCGTACTCGATACCGTTATGGACCATCTTGACGAAGTGGCCGGCGCCCGACGGACCGCAATGCAGGTAGCCCTGTTCGGCAGTGCTGACGCTTGCGGCAGCTTCCGAACGCATCTTCGACGGAGCGACGTCGCCGACACCCGGTGCCAGTGTTGCGAAAATCGGCGAGAGGTGCTGAACGGTCGCCTTTTCACCGCCGATCATCAGGCAGTAACCGCGCTGCAGGCCGAATACGCCGCCGCTGGTGCCGACGTCGACATAGTGAAGACCCTTCGGCTTCAGTTCCTCGGCGCGACGGATGTCGTCGTGATAGTAGGAATTGCCGCCGTCGATGACGATGTCGCCATCTTCCAGCAGCGGAACGATCTTCGCCAGCTCCTTATCGACGATTGCAGCCGGCAGCATCAGCCAGACGGCGCGGGGACGAGAGAGCTTCGACACGAAATCTTCCAGCGACGAGCTGCCGGTAGCACCCATCTGCTCGAGCGTCGCAATGCTTTCGGGACGCGCATCGTAGACAACGGCGGTGTGGCCGCCATTCATCAGACGCTGCACCATGTTGCTGCCCATACGGCCGAGGCCAATCATTCCGATTTGCATGTCAGTCTCCTAGGAGGGGTTTTAGCGGTTTGGGAACTCCATAAAGACATTTCGCAGCATTTGCCAATGAACAAATGACGGGCGAGCTATGCAGCCACGCAGGATCAGTTAAAAAATTTGAAACTCACGCATCTGTGACAATGGTTTCGACATTCGTCAAGCGGTTACGGTGGGTTGCGTTTGGGTGGCGTGATTGCTGAGCCGGATACGGCGTGGCCTGAAAACGTTGCGAATCATCCTTCGCCGACTTGAACGGATACGCTAAATTCAACAAAGCCATCAAAAATCGACAATCCATAAGAAACGTTTTGAGGGACACTCCGCCCGAGCGTTCGGGAAGGCCTTTCCGGCGAGGGATGTGGTTTGCGCCGCATGCAGGCCACTGCCGCGAAAGACCGCAAAACAGGGAGATCGACACCATGCATCACACCAACCAGAACGGGCTCACGCGCCGCGGCTTCTGCCTCTGCTGCGTCGGCACTGCGGCCTTTGCGGCAACCGGCGGATTGTTGGCGCCGGAGGAGGCGCAGGCCAAGGGCGGCATCATCGAGCTCATTCTGAGCGAAGCCGCCAAAACACCGATTACCACCCACAAGCTGCGCGGCGGCGTCAGCATGCTGGAAGGCTCCGGCGGCAACATCGC
>JAGWJK010000036.1 GCA_028865845.1 Rhizobiaceae bacterium | reverse complement strand
TTCAGCTCCAACAACAGGAGCTTTTCAAATGAACCGCACATCTTCGATACCGCAGACTGATATCGCCCCCGCCGCCGTGACCGGAAACGTCGCGTTGTTTCTGCGGGCGGAAGCGGCCACAGCACTCGCAGGTGCCGTGCTTGCCTATCATACCCTTGGAGGCAGCTGGGCATTGTTCGTCATCCTCTTCCTCGCGCCCGATATCGCCATGTTCGGCTATCTCGCAGACCGGCGTTTGGGAACCTGGGCCTACAATCTCGCCCACACCTACCTCGCACCGGCGATCTTGGGCCTCATCGGGCTGTTGCTGGCAATGCCTGGTCTCTATGGGCTGGCGCTCATCTGGGTCGCCCATATCGGCTTCGACCGGTTGCTGGGTTACGGCTTGAAATACCCCGTCGCTTTCGGCGCCACGCACCTCAGCTGGAAGATCAAGCAGCCCGAAAAGGCCTGAGGAGTTTCAGCGATGCGAGACGGCACCGGCCCGCACCAGCCACTCGGTCAATCCGACAAGCGCCGGGCGTTTCGCATCGCTACTTCGGACGCTGAGACTATAGCCGGCGGGGCGACTGATGAAGCCGTAGGGAGCAACGAGGGTGCCGCGAGCAAGGTCCTCGCCGACCGCGGTGCGCGGGGCAATGGCAACGCCGATGCCGGAGCGGGCAGCACCGATCGCAAGCAGCAGGTCTTCGAATTCGCGGGTGCGGGCAAAACGAACCGGGCCACGGCCGCTTTCGGCAAACCAGTCGTCCCAGAGGCGCGGCGCGGAACGACTGCCGAGCCCGACGGCATCGGCAAGCGCCTTCACGTCGCCGGCAAGCCTAAAGCGACTGGCGAGATCGGGTGTGGCGACGGGGCCGAATTCGTCTTCCATGAACATGACGGCGACGACGTCGGCCGCCGGCCTGTACTCGCCCCCCATGATCACGGCATCGAGATCGGCATGGCGGGCCAGGGGTTCGACCGTCGTCATCGGGATAATATCGACGTCGACATCCGGGAGCGCCGCCTGCAGATCGGCGACACGCGGCATCAGCCACCAGACGGCGAAGGCCGATGGGACACCGAGCCGGATGGTCCGGCGTTCGCCACCGGTCACGGCCTCGGATGCTCGCGCCAGTATTCCGAAGGCGATGCCGACGGCATCGGCAAACTCCCTGCCCTTTTGCGTCAGCACGAGGCGACGGCCATCGCGCTGGAAGAGTTCAACGCCGAAATGAGCCTCTAAAATGCCAAGCTGCTGGCGTACGGCACCGCGCACGACGCCCAGCTCTTCCGCTGCCTTCAGAATGCTACCGCGACGGGCAACGGCATCGAACGCACGCAGAGAATTCATCGGCGGAAGACGTGGGGGCAAAGAGGATCGCTCGGACATAACGGAGATTTAGCTTCTTTGCGGGTATAATCGGAAGTGCGGACAGGCGATTACGCCATCTGCGTCATGAGCATAGCCTTCGATGTCGCTTATAGTACAGTCACTGGCGAATATCAGAGGCCAAGTCCTCACATTTTTATCTATTCAGCACTCAACGAAAGTGTGGGGAAATACCATATTTAGTCAGGTGGAACGCAAAGATGTTCCGTATGATGCTAATATGCAGATGATTCCAAACTCAAACTCTTAAAGGTGACCCGACCCTTGGCCATTCTCGCCCGAATCGCAAATGATGTGCAGCTCATGTTTCGGCGTCCGCCGCGACAGCAATATGCCGCGCTCTGCTACCGGACGAAGAAAAAAACGGGCGAGCTGGAAGTATTGCTGATGACCAGCCGCGACACCGGCCGTTGGGTCATACCGAAGGGCTGGCCGATGCCCGGCAAGCTGTCGCACGAAGTCGCCGCTCGCGAAGCCTTCGAGGAAGCCGGCGTGCGCGGAACCGTGGAAACGAAGCCGCTCGGCGTGTTCAGCTATCCCAAAGTCTTGAAGGACGGCATGAAAGTTCCTTGCCGCGTGCAGGTCTACCCGCTCGTGGTCACCGAGCTTGCCAAGAACTTCAAGGAAAAAGGCGAGCGCACGCTGGAATGGGTTTCGTGCAACGAGGCTGTCAAGCGCGTCCAAGAGCCGGAACTGCGTGATCTCATCCTCGACTTCCAGCGGCAGATGGCAGCGCAGCTGCCCGACGCGCAAACCGAATAAACGCGCAACATATCGCCAACAAATTACTGTGTCATGATCGGGAAGCGTTGCGTCACCGTTCGGTTGACGTAAGCATTGATGTTTGCGACTCAAGGAATG
The DNA here is from genome assembly GCA_028865845.1 of Rhizobiaceae bacterium. GTDB lineage: Bacteria > Pseudomonadota > Alphaproteobacteria > Rhizobiales > Rhizobiaceae > Rhizobium. The sequence continues at coordinate 10,090 of JAGWJK010000036.1, read as the reverse complement.
GCATGCCCGACCGACCGGTGACCCCGACAAAAAGTACACTGGACAAGGACCTCGACAAATTCACCTATGTCGAGGATGCGACGCATCACGTCACCAGACGGCTTGTTGCCCCAACGATCGGCCTGATCTTCCTCGGCCTTGCCATGCTGTTCGGCGGCATCCACATGCTCGACCAGCCGAGTACGCTGCTGGTGATCGCCGCGATCGCGCTCGCCGGCTACATGGCGCTCAACATCGGTGCAAAGGACGTCGCCAACAATGTCGGCGCCGCCGTCGGTGCGCGCGCCATCACCATGACGCAAGCGCTGGCCATGGCGGCATTCTTCGAAATCGTCGGCGCCACCGTCGCCGGCGGCCCCGTCATCAACACCATCTCGTCGCATATCATCGATACCGACCGGATCATCGACAGCGGCAAGCTTGCGTGGCTGATGATGGCGGCATTGCTGTCCGCAGCGCTCTGGATCAATTTCGCGACATGGCTGAAGGCGCCGGTTTCGACGACGCATGCAATCGTCGGCGCCGTCATGGGCGCAGGCGCGGCCGCCGTCGGACCCGATTTGGTCAATTGGGAGGTGATGGCGCTGATATCGGCCGGATGGGTCGTCACGCCCCTGCTTGGCGGCACGATTGCAGCCGCCATCCTGCTGTTCATCGATACGTTCATCGTCTATCGCGACGACAAGATCGCCGCCGCGCGGTACTGGATCCCCATCCTGATCGGCCTGATGGCCGGCGCCTTCGCCGCATATCTCGTACTGCAGCTTTCGGCAACACGGACGCTGTCCACTATCTCCACCATCGCAATCGGCCTTGCCATCGGCCTGGCGACCTGGCTCGGCGCGCGGCCGCTCGTGGCGGCGCAATCGGTCGGCCTCGAAAACAAGAACAGCTCGTTGCGCAAGCTATTCCGCCTGCCGCTGATCTGCTCGGCGGCGTTGATGTCCTTTGCGCACGGCGCCAACGACGTCGCCAACGCCGTCGGTCCACTGGCAGCGATCGTTCGCAGTCTCGGCATGGGCAATGGCGTCAGTGTCGTCGCCGGAGCCACAGTTCACAGTGCGCCCTTCTGGGTGGTGCTGATCGGCGGCTGCGGCATCTCGCTCGGCGTGCTGCTCTATGGACCGCGCCTCATCCGCCTTGTCGGTGAGCAGATCACCAAGCTCAATCCGATGCGCGCCTATTGCGTGGCTCTGTCGGCGGCGCTGACCGTCATCGTCGCCTCCTGGTTTGGGCTGCCCGTGAGTTCGACCCATATCGCCGTCGGTGCGGTCTTCGGTGTCGGCTTCTTTCGCGAGTGGCACACCAGCCATTCCAAGCGCCGTCTCGCCTACATGCACCGGAAGATGGAAGCGTCAGGCCTGCCGCCTCGGGAGGCCGAGGCTACACAGGAGCGCAATCCCGACGAAATCCACCGCCGCCGGCTGGTTCGCCGTTCGCATTTCATGACCATCGCAGCCGCCTGGGCGATCACCGTTCCGGTTTCGGCCCTGCTTGCGGCCCTGGTATATTGGGGTATGGTCGCGCTCTTTGTTTAGCGCACGCCCGCGAAAATCGCCGGGGATTTTCGCCCAGGCCTGCGCCATGCCAGACAAGTGGACTCTTCAATGCGCGCCAATTTCCGCATGCAGCGGCTGTACGTGACTTCTGACATCAAGAAGGATATCGGCATCGAGGCCGACCACGACCAATTCAACTATCTCGCCAATGTATTGCGCATGGAAGACGGCGCCGAGCTGCTGATCTTCAACGGCCGTGACGGCGAGTGGAAGGCTTCCGTCTCCTTTCCGTCGCGCAAACGCATCCTGCTTACGCCGGTGGAAGAGACGCGGCCGCAGCCGGCGCCATCCGATCTCCACTATCTTTTCGCGCCGCTGAAGGTCGGCCGACTCGATTATCTCGTGCAGAAAGCCGTCGAAATGGGAGCCGGCCTGTTGCAGCCGGTGATGACGCAGCATGTACAGGGCAAGATCACCAATCTCGACAAGATTAGGGTCAATGTCATCGAAGCGGCCGAGCAGTGCGGCATTCTCGGCATACCCGATGTCGCCGAACCGATGAAGCTTGCCGATCTTCTGGCCCGCTGGCCGAAGGAGCGCCGTATCATCTATTGCGACGAGGGCGATGCCGGGCAGAACCCGCTGCCTCTGCTCGTCAAGGTGCAGGAGAGACAACTGGCGTTGCTGGTCGGCCCCGAAGGCGGCTTCTCCGAAGAAGAGCGCGCCCTGCTGCGCAGCCTCGATTTCGTCACCGCCATTCCCCTCGGCCCACGCATCCTGCGTGCCGATACCGCGGCGGTGGCGGCGATGGCGATCATTCAGGCGGCGATCGGCGACTGGACTTAAGCGCGTCGCGATTGGACCGGCATCATCGCTCAGCCGAATAGAGCGACCGCGGTCGAGATGACCAGTATTGCCGCCAGCCCGACATTCACGACCCTCGATATCGTCGGGTTCTGTAGGAAGCGCGATAGCGAGGCGCCGGCCAAAAGCCAGCACACGTGAATGAGGACGATCATTGCGCCGAGCAGCACTGTCTTGATTGCAGCATCGAGCACGGGGGCTTGCCGGAAAAGGCTTGTGCCGGCAAAGACCGCGGCGATCGCGAGATAGGCCTTGGGATTGGCGATGGCGAGCAGGAAGCCGCCGGTGAAGGCAGGAGTGGCGGCCTCACCACGCTCTGCGAGCGGCGGCGCGGTCGCGATTTTGAACGACAGATAGAGAATGTAGACGACGGAGACGGCGATCAGCACCGACGCGCCATGCGGTACCGACATCAGGAACGCGACGATGCCGACGGCAACCGTCAGCAGCACCACAACCGTCCCTGCGACAAGACCGCCGACATAACCGAGCGATCGGCGAAAACCATAGGCGGCACCCACGGCGGTCGCACTGATCGTGGAGGGACCCGGACTGCCCATGATCACCAGCGATGCCAGGAGCAAGGTTGCGAGTGCTTGCCATATCCCCGCTGAAAGTCCGTCTTCGCCCAACATCGTCAAATCCGCCTCCGATCTTTGGAGGTGGAAATTATCGTGGCTTGGAGAGGTCGTCTTGAACGCTTGTGCAAACGGAGACCGGCAGCAAGGGCATCCGCCAAGCGTCCGCCGTCAGGCATGAAATCCTATTTTTTTGAACCACCCTTGAAAGAATTTCACTTGCACCGTACCTCAATCCGCGTCAATCACCCTTCCAAATGGCTTGCGGCTTGCGCGAGCTCCCTTCCGAGATCAAGGTAATACCATGGCGCGCGACACCACCGACCAGACTCCGCTCTCTTCGGTCTCGGAAATGACGGCCTATCTGGCCGCCGGCAACAAGCCGAAGGAGAAATTCCGCATCGGCACGGAACATGAGAAATTCGTGTTCTTCCGCGCCGATAACAGCCCCGTGCCCTATTTCGGCGATGCCAGCATCTCTGCCCTCCTGAAGGGCCTGGAGGCGCGCAGCGGCTGGGACCCGATCCTGGATGGCGAGAACATCATCGGGCTTGCCGAGCCGACCGGCATGGGCGCGATTTCCATCGAGCCCGGCGGTCAGTTCGAACTCTCGGGCGCGCCGCTCGAAACCATTCACCAGACCTGCAAGGAATCCAACCAGCATCTGGCGACGCTGCGCGATATTGCCGAACCGCTGGGCATCGGCTTCCTCGGCATCGGCGGCAGCCCGAAATGGACGCTGGCCGAGACGCCGCGCATGCCGAAATCGCGCTACGACATCATGACCCGCTACATGCCGAAGGTCGGCACCAAGGGCCTCGACATGATGTACCGCACCTGCACGATCCAGGTGAATCTCGATTTCTCCTCTGAAGAGGATATGCGCCGCAAGATGCGCGTTTCGATGAAGCTGCAGTCGCTGGCGACCGCGCTGTTTGCTTCCTCGCCTTTCACGGAAGGCAAGCCGAACGGCCTTTCCTCCTGGCGCGGCGACATCTGGCGCGATACCGACAACCGCCGCGGCGGTCTCCTCGACTTCACCTTCCGCGACGATTTCGGCTTCCATGACTATGTCGAATGGGCGCTCGACGTGCCGATGTATTTCATCGTCCGCGACGGCCACTACCACGAGTGCACCCATGTCACCTTCCGCCAGTTCATGAACGGCGCGCTGAAGGGCGAGGTTACTGCCTGGGAGCCGACCATGGGCGACTGGACGAACCATCTTTCGACGCTGTTTCCGGATGTCCGCCTCAAGCGCTTCCTGGAAATGCGCGGCGCTGATGGTGGTCCGTGGCGGCGCATCTGTGCGCTGCCGGCCTTCTGGGTCGGCCTGCTTTACGACGATGCCGCCCTCGCCGCCGCCGATGAACTGACCAGGGACTGGACTTTCGCAGAGGTCAACGCGCTGCGAGACGTCGTGCCCTCGCAGGGCCTGAAGGCCGACATCAAGGGCCACGGCCTGCTCGATATCGCCCGCGAAGTGGTCGGCATTTCGCGGAACGGCCTGAAGAGCCGCAACCGTCTCAATGGCGAAGACCAGGACGACAGCGTCTTCCTCGCGCCGCTCGAGGAGGTTCTCGCCAAGAAGGGCACGCTCGCCGACGATCTGCTGATGCTCTATCACGGCCGCTGGAACCAGTCGGTCGAACCGGTCTTCCAGGAATATCAATACTGAAGCGGTTTTCTACCCGGCTCGCCAAAAGGACGAGCCGGCAAAAACCGGTATGCGCCATCTTTTTTCCCGTTATACTGCTCAAATTACACGTCTTCTGATTCCGAGACGGCGTGATTGCGGGGAAAGGGACTTCGATGCTGCCACTCTTCGACATGATGATGCAGGCGCAGAACGGTGCTGCCGCCGAGGCGATGGCCAAGCAGTTCAACCTCGCGCAGGAACAGGCGACCAAGGCGATGGCGGCGCTGATGCCGGCCTTTTCCTCCGGCTTCAAACGAAGCGCCACCGATCCCTACAATTTCATCGGCGTGATGCAGGACATCAGCTCGGGCAACTATGCCAAATATTTCGAGGACATGAGCAAGGCCTTCACGCCGGAAGGGATCGCGGACGGCAACACGGTGCTGGCGCGGCTGTTCGGCTCCAAGGAGGTGTCCCGCGCCGTTGCGGCGCAGGCCGCGCAGATGACCGGTATCGGCCAGGAAATCTACAAGCGCATGCTGCCTGTGATGGCGGATACGCTGATGGGCGGGCTGTTCAAGGAAACCAGCGGCCAAATGTCCAACATGGCCAATCCTTTCCTGAATACCGCGATGGGCGAGATGATGCAGAACTGGCTGCAGACCATCGGTTTCGCACCGAAGCAGAAACCGACGCCGGAAGCGAGCATCTTCGACAATCCGTTCACGCAGGCGATGGAGCTGATGTTTGGCGCGCAGCAGGTCGAGCGCGAGAAGCCTGCGCCGACCAACCCCTTCCTCGACAATCCTTTCGCTAAGGCCTTCCAGGACATGATGCGCAATTTTCCGAACGCCGCGCAACCGGCGAAGGAAGAACCTCCCAAGGCCAAGCCGGCGGCGCCGGGCATCGACATGGCAGCCTATACCGAGATGTTCAACGCCATGTTCGATAGTGGCCTCGAAGTGCAGAAGAACTATCAGCGGAACATGGAAGCGATCTTCGATACCTACCGGCAGCTGGATCCCACGCCGGCCCCGAAGGGCAAGTGACACCGGCCGCGCTTCCCTAAGATACGCTCGGGACAAGTTCGAACCTGCGCGTCACTTCGATGCCTTCCAGAAAGATCTCGTCATGGCTGACGACGAGAAGTGCGCCGTCATAGGCGCGCAATCCGGTTTCGACGGCGGCGATCGAGTCGATGTCGAGATGGTTGGTCGGTTCGTCGAGAATAAGAAGCGAGGGTGGTGACGATCCGCCGAGAACGCAGGCAAGACCGGCGCGCAGCAGCTGGCCGCCGCTCAGCGTCGACACGATCTGCAAGGCCGCATCCGCCCTGAACATGAAGCGGGCCAAGGCCGCACGGCAGGCATTTTCATCCGCCTCGGGATTGATGCGGCGGAAATTATCCCGGATCGAGGTCGAGGCGTCGAGGATGCTCACCCTTTGATCAAGCATGGCGAACGGCGTCATCACCCGCACCGTCCCGGCCGTGGGCTGCAACCCGCCGGTCACGAGCGCCAGCAACGTGGTTTTGCCGGAACCATTCGGGCCTGTGATGGCGATGCGCTCGGGGCCGACGATATCGAGGCACAGATCGCGAATGACCGGTCGTTCGGACTGGTAGCCGGCGGTGACGCGATCCACCCTCAAGACGACCCTGCTTGCCGGTAATCCCGTGGACGGAAGCTTGACCGAGAGGGGTTGGAGGATTTCGATGCGCTTGCGGGCGGCTGCCGCATCTTCCAGCGCCTGCGTTCTCCTGCGCTCGGCGAGGCGCGCGTTTTCGCCGCCGGTCGCCTCGCTCTTGTCTTTCAGGCCGCCCATCATGATGCGCGGAGCGTCGCCCTTGGCGGCTTTTTTCTTGCCAGCGCTGTCCCGGCGAGCCTGCCGCTCGACGGTTGCCTGCGTGCTGCGGGCAACATCGGCCACACGCCGCTCGGCATCGGCGAGATCGTGCTGTGCGGCGGCGAGCTCCACCACCTTGCGTTCGCGATATTGGCTCCAGTTGCCGCCGTAGCGCGTGGCGCCCAGCGATGTGAGTTCCACGATGGCGTCGACCGTGTCTAATAGTTCACGATCGTGGCTGACGACGATGGCCCCACCCCGCCAATCGCCAAGAAGATCGATCACCGCCAGCCGGCCGTCGCGATCGAGATTGTTGGTCGGCTCATCGAGGATGAGAAAGTCGGGCTCGGTGAAGATCAACGCGGCAAGGCCAGCGCGTGTCCGCTGGCCGCCGGATAATGCCGCAAGCTGCGTTTCGGGTTGCGCATCCAGTCCGGCGCGATCGAGAGCGGCGGCAATACGCATTTCAAGCGTCCAATCGGCTGATGCCAATTCGTCGACGTCAGCCTCCCCTGCCTCGGCACGGCGAAGAACCGCGAGCGCTTCGTTCGCCTGGAAAAGATCGGCGATCGTTTCGTCCGCTGCCACCTGGACGCTTTGGCGCAAAACGCCAAGAGTGCCGCCGACGGATATCACGCCGGTTTGACGCGGCAGCTCACCGGCGATCAGCTTCAGAAGCGTGCTTTTGCCGACGCCGTTGCGACCGACGAGGCCGGTGCGCTCGGCGGTGAAACTCAGCTCGAGATTGGAAAAAAGAGCCCGGCCGTCAGGCGTGGACCACGAAAGATTTGAAACTGTGATGGATGCAGGCATGGATATGAATTTCCCCGGTGGCAAGGCTAGTCGGCATTGCGGTCGGGTCGATTTTCATTGCTGCACACATCCTGTTGGAACGATTGTTCGCAGCCAATTTAGGCGACGAACGGTTTCAATTCAAGGCGATGCGCTCGCCTCGGTCATGTGAACCGGGATGCCGGTCAGAGATTATTGAGGAAATTCAGCGCCCGAACCCAGGTCAGCTGGGCAGCATCGGCATCGTAATCGGGTAAGGTTGGGTCGGTGTAGAGATGGCCGACGCCTGGATAGGTAAACACCTCAGCACTGATCACCGACTCGAGGGCCGCCGACCGCCATGCTGCAACGTCTTCAGGCGGCTCGAAACTGTCGGGATCGGCGAGATGCACCTGCACCGGCAGATCGGTGCGGGCATTGCCGGCAATTTGCGCGATACTATGAAGGAAGACCACGCCCGATGTCTGCGGCCGCTTCGGCCACAGCGATGCCGCGACGGCCGCGCCCATCGAAAAACCGGCAAGCACCGTTGAAGCCGGCAAGTTCGCGATCGCGCTCTCTGCCCGCTCGCAAATTCGGGTCCAGCCGATCTCATCCTTGAGCGTGAAGCCCTCGTCGATCGATTTTGCCACCCTGCCGTCGTAGAGATCCGGAGTGACCGCAACGTGCCCGGCGGCCTCCAGACGCTTGGCCGCCTCCCGCTCGAGAGAGCGAAGCCCGTAGACGGAATGAAACAGGATCACCGTCGCCATCGAATATCCCCACGCTCATCGTTTCGGCTCTGCGGCAATATAAGCGCTGCGAAACGTAAGGCAATTTCGCCGCGGGCATCTCGGCCGAAAAATGCCGTCTCCAGATAAGAAAAAACCCGGTGTCGACGCTTTGGCCGAACACCGGGTAAGAGGCAGGGCTAATTGGCTATCACCCTGCGGGGAAAACTTTTAGTCGAGAGCGACGCCCGATCCCGGAACGGTGGAGGTGACGTTCGGGATCGGCTGGCTTCATCGACGAAGGCTGCGAAACTCCGGAAAGCGGGTACGACGGCGCGCGGAGTTCGTGAGATGAGCGGACGGATCCTCGAAGAAAGTCGAACCCGAAAATGCCGAGTCCAACTCCTGGCGGGTCAGGCCGATATCCAGCAACTGGCTGTCGTTCAGCTCATGCAGATAATTGATTTCGCGTCGGTTGCGGAATGAGCGCCAGACGGACGCCACCTTATCGAAAGCAAGCATCAGGGGCGTCGCGAGATACAGCGACGGCTTTGTCTGGCCGAGATTAAGTGTCCGATCTGTCGTGCTCATGTTGGTCATCCTTTCTAAAGGCACGGCTTCAGCCGGCCGTCTCCCCCCGGGAATCCGAGGGAGAAGCGGCAGCTGGGAGTAGGACAGGCAGGGTCTGTCCAATTGGTAGGCTGATTTGTATTGGGAAGATGCCAAAGCCCTATTGATCAGTCCAACGAATGTTTCTAATGATAATCATCAAACTCTTTCATAGGTGAAACCATGGCCGCGCCGCTCGATATCGATCAGTTGCAGACGTTCATCGCCATCGTCGATTCAGGGAGCTTCACCAAGGCGGCCGATCGTGTGTTCAAGACGCAGTCGGCGGTTTCCATGCAGATGCGTCGCCTGGAAGAGCGCGTCGGCAAGCAGCTTTTCATCAAGGACGGGCGTGGCAACAGGCTGACGGCCGAGGGCGAAAAGCTTCTCAACTATGCCCGCCGCATCATCCGCCTGAACAACGAGGCGATCGCTGCCTTCGACGATAATCGTCTCGAAGGCACGCTGCGCATCGGCACGCCGGACGATTATGCCGACCGCTATATGCCTGAGATCATCGGACGCTTCGCCAAGACGCATCCGAACGTGGAACTCTACATCGCCTGTGAACCTTCTGTCGATCTTGCCGAGCGCATGCATCGCGGCGAACTCGATATTGCACTGGTCACCCATAATCCGCGCGAAAGAGTGTCCGACGTGGTGCGGACGGAGCCGCTTTGCTGGGTCGGTTCCGCCAACCATCCGCTGCGCGACGACGCGCCCGTTCCGCTTGCCGTCGGGCGTCGCGACTGCCAGTGGCGGCAGCTTGCCTGCTCGGCGCTGGATGCCGGTGGCCGCGACTATCAGATCCTGTTCACCAGCTGGTCCTGCACGGTCGTTGCCGCGGCGGTGCTCGCAGGCATGGCCGTCTCCGTCATGCCGGAATCGGCGCTGCGGACGGGCATGAAGGTCTTGAGCCAGGCGGACGGATTCCCGCCGCTGCCGCCGGTGCAGATCGGCATCATGAAGCGGCCGGGCGTTTCCGTGTCGCTGATGAACGCGATTACCGCGCACATCTCGGCATGTCTCGACAATATCACGCCGGCAGCGGTGGATGACGATCTGGACGGCGATGTGAAGACCTATACGCGCTACTATCCGCGGCTGCGTGCCGGGCATATTCTGCCGGGCTGGTAAGCCAGGGCTTCCTTAAGAACAGGCGATGCCAGCGGGCGTCGCCTATTGTCTGCTTCCGCCAGCGTCGCCGAATTCCGCAAACAGTGTCGCGCGAATAGTGAGCTTCCATTCGGCAAGCATGCGAACGGCCAGATCCCTCTCGCTCATGATCGCAAAGCGGACGGAAGCGCCGATGAGATGGCTGAAAAGCTGGACGCGCGCTTGAAGGTCGATGTTATTGTTCTCGCGAATATAAGGCTCGATGCTCTTCAGGAATATCTCGGCGACGCGGTTGCTGTGCTGGATATTGAGCTTCAACAGATCCCGATCCGTCTCGGTGCCGAGCCAGACGCCCATGTAAGTCGGGTCGCCGCGAAATTCGCGATAGTACCAATCGATCGTGCCGCAGATGAGGTCAAGCGCGTGATCGAGCGACTT
>JAGWJK010000979.1 GCA_028865845.1 Rhizobiaceae bacterium | reverse complement strand
GTCGCTGGTGCGAATCGACCAGCCGGCCTGGGGGAAGGCGGCATTGGCGCGGGCGGCGATGTTGGTCATGCTCGCGGCCGGATCGTCGAGGCGGATCTTGTAGACCTGTTCGACGAGGCTGCCGGTCTGGATGAGGCCAGAGGCGATCAGGGCATCGCGGCTGGTGAGCAGGCGCGGCGCAAAGCCAAAGCCTTCGGATACGGAATCCGGCTCCGTCTTCACCGTGCCGGTGATCCTGAGCCTGGCATTGCCGAGCAGCAGCTCGCTGCCGATCTTCAGATTCAGCCGATCGAGAAGAAGAGGAGCGACGACGGCGCCGTAACTGTCATCGCTTTTGGCAAGCAGGGTCGACAACGGCTGATCAGGATCGGCTTCGAAGGTGCCGTAGAGGGGATAGGCGTCGTCGACGGCTTTGACCTCAACCAGCGACTGGTCCGACCCATCGGGCAGGCGGGCCATGGAGCGCAGGCCGGTCGATTGCGAGAGCTTGCCGAGGCCATCGAGATAGGCCAGTTCGTCGGGGGTCGCCTCGCGATTGTTGATCTCGAAGCGCACGTCGCCCGCAAGCAGCGACTGTCCCTGCGTCGAGATTGCGTCGGTAATCGAGCGCGAAACGGAATTGACGGCGGCAATCGCGCCGGTGCCGAGGGCAATACAGGCGAGGAAGATATAAAAGCCACCGAGACCGCCGCGCAGTTCGCGCAAGGCAAGGCGAAAGGCGAGGGCGAGACGCGTGCCGGCGAGCATCATGCGATGGCCGCCTGGTTCGCTCTCGTCCGCGCACTGTCGCCCTCGATCTCGCCGGAGCGGACGCGGATCTGCCGCGAGCAACGGGCAGCAAGCGCGGGATCGTGCGTGACGAGCAGGAGCGTCGTCCCGCGTTCCGCCTGCTGGGCGAAAAGCAGGTCGGCGATCTGCCGGCCGGTATCTGTGTCGAGGTTGCCGGTCGGCTCGTCGGCAATCAGAAGAGCCGGCGAGGGCGCGAGAGCGCGGGCAATCGCCACGCGCTGCTGCTCGCCGCCGGAGAGCTGCCCGGGATAGTGGTTCAGCCGTTCGCCGAGGCCCACCGCCTGCAATTCGCGCCGGGCGATATCGAAGGCGTTGCGCACATTCGCAAGCTCCAGCGGCACGGCGACATTTTCCAGCGCCGTCATGTTGGCGATGAGATGAAAAGATTGGAAGACGATGCCGATGTTGCGCCCGCGGAAATCGGCGATCCGGTCTTCGCTGAGGGCGTGCAGCGGCGTATCGCGGATCAGCAATTCGCCGCTGTCGAGCTTCTCAAGCCCTGCCAGCACCATCAGCAGCGTCGATTTGCCGGAGCCGGAAGGGCCGACGATGCCGACGGATTCGCCTTCGGCGACCGTCAGGTCGATGCCCTTCAGCACATGGACCGAGGCGGCGGTATTGCCGAGCGTCAAATCCGCCTTCTTCAGCTCGATGATGGTTTTTGCCAATGCGAAGCGCCCTATATACTGTCGAGACGATGGCGGGCGCGACCGGCCCTTTTAAACGGACCATAATCTTGCCCGAAAACCGCTGTGCACTTTTCGGCATCATGCTCCAGCGGCGAATTTAGGGAATTGATCATGAATTTTAAAGTTGCTGCGTTTCACTTCGCTGTCATTGCTTTCGGTCTTTTCTTGGGCGCAGCCGGCGCGGCGAATGCGCGGACGATCCAGCTTGTCGGCCTTGGTGACAGCCTGATGGCCGGATATCAACTGCCGCCGGGCAACGGATTTCCCGCCAAACTCGAAGCGGCGCTGAAAGCCAAGGGATTGGATGTCGCGATTACGGACGCCGGTGTCTCCGGCGATACGACCTCCGGCGGCCTCTCCCGTGTCGACTGGTCGGTGCCAGATGGTACGGACGGCGTGATCGTCGAACTCGGCGCCAACGACGCGTTGCGTGGTATTCCACCCGAGGATACGGAGAGGAATCTCGATGCCATTCTCGGCAGGCTGAAGGACCGCAAAATACCGGTGCTGCTCGTCGGCATAATGGCGCCCCCGAACATGGGGCCGGACTATGCCGCCAAGTTCAATCCGATCTACAAGCGGCTCGCCGATAAATACCAGGTACCGCTTTACCCCTTCTTTCTCGATGGCGTCGTCCTACATCCCGATCTGCAATTGGAAGACGGCATGCACCCCAATCCGAAGGGTGTCGATGTCATGGTGGAGCATTTCCAACCCGTAGCCGAGCAATTCGTTGGGACTATTGCGGCAGCTGCGAAATAGAAGCTTGCACCGGCTGCAATTGCATGATTCCTTGTTGATACCAGCTATAGATTCGGGGAGAGCTCGTTATGCCGAGACTGTTTACCGCCCTCGAAATTCCGCGCAACGCAGCCATGAGCCTGTCGTTATTGCGCGGCGGTCTTCCCGGTGCCAGGTGGATCGACGTTGAAAATTACCACATCACCCTGCGTTTCATCGGCGATGTCGACGGCCGCACTGCGGATGAAATCGTCGAACGGCTGGACCGCATCGACCGGCCGGAATTCCAGCTGCGGCTGGAAGGCATCGGCTCCTTCGGGTCGAAGAAGCCGCATTCGGTCTGGGCCGGCGTGAC
>JAGWJK010000978.1 GCA_028865845.1 Rhizobiaceae bacterium | reverse complement strand
AGCCCTTATCTTTGCCGACTCGCTGCCGATGGTCGGGGCGGCCAGCGCATTCTTGTGCCTGGCGCCGTTGACGCGGATCGGGCTTGCGGTGGTGCGCACGGAGACACCGTCGCTGCGGCTGACGGTCTGCAGCATGTCGAGTTGCCGGAAGGCTGCCGTCTCCAGCAATTTCGGCCAATCGAGCACTTCCGCCGCCCAGATATCCGCAGGCTCGAGGATCGCCAGCCAATCCTTCACGGTCTTTTCGTGCAGGCGGCTGGCGATGAGGCTCTTGATCTCGTCGCGCCGTGAAAAGGCTTCGTCGGCGGAATAATCGTTGAGGGCGGGCAGGTCGAGCAGCGGGGCAAGTTTCGAGAGCGGCATCATCGCGATCGCCAGCCAGCCGTCGGCACAATGGTAGACGCCATAGGGCGCGGCGAGATAGGCATGGGCGTTGCGCACCGAGGATTTCTTCGGCAGGCGCCCCCCGTCGTTCAAATGCGTGGTCAGCACCTCGAACTGGAAATCGACCATCGCTTCCAGCAGGCTGGTCTCGACGTGTACGCCGCGTCCGGTAACGCTGCGGCGCACGAGGCCGGCCAGAATGCCCTGAACGAGGAGATTGCCGGCGAGCATGTCGGCAACGGCAAGGCCAAACGGGACAGGGCCGTCATCAGCCTCGCCATTCAGCCACATGGCGCCCGATCGGGCCTGCGCCAGCAGGTCCTGGCCGGGAAAATGCCGCCATTCATTGTCCGGTCCGTAGCCGGTGATGCTGCCATAGACGATGCGCGGATTGATCGCTGAAACCGCGGCATAGTCCAGGCCGAGGCGCTCGATGACGCCAGGGCGGAAGTTCTGGATGATGACGTCGGCCTGTTCGATCAGCATCCGCAGTTCGGCGAGATCCTGGTCGTCCTTCATGTTGACGGCAAAGCTCTCCTTGCTGCGGTTGATGGCGTGGAAGAGCGTCGAGTCGCCGCCAATCTCGGTGTCGGTGAGATAGAGCCGGCGACACAGGTCGCCGCCATCGGGGCGTTCCACCTTGATCACGCGCGCGCCGAGATCGCTCAGCCGCAGTGCCGCCATCGGCCCGGCCAGGAATTGGCTCATATCGAGTACGGTTATGCCGGTAAGCAGGCCTTCGTCATTCAATTCTGTCATTTTAGTCCTTGGCCTTCAGTTCCGGCGCATCGGCGGGCCTGCCGTTCTTGTAGCGCACGGTCTGGATATGCTCGCAGTAAAGCACCAGCTCGCCTTTGCCCTTGAATACCTCGTAGGAGGAGCGGATCAGCCCGAGCTCGGCATATTTCGGCTGCTTATCGAGATTGGTGCGGATGGTGTAGATGGTGTCGCCGATGAAGGTCGGCTTGATGAAGCGCAGCTTGTCGTAGCCGTAGGAGAAGGCGTTTATGCAGTTGGTCGCGACCAAGCCCAGGCCGGCGGAAAAGACGAAGGCACCGGCAACGAGCCGCTTGCCGAACAATCCCTCGGTCTCGGCAAAAATCTGGTCGCTGACATAGGGATGCATGTCGAGCACCAGGGCATTGAACTGCTGCGACTCCCCCTCCGAAATCGTGCGCCGCAGCGAACGGATCTTATGGCCGATCTCGAAATCCTCGTAGAACCAGTTCTCCGAGTTCCAGACCGGGATATCGGCGTGGTCGGCCGGCATGGTTTTCGGATGGGTGCTGGAAATGCCGACGGTTGCGGTCATCGCTTTAGGCCTTCGATGGACGTGGTTCTCGATGCTCAGAGAGCCCAGAGACGCTTGGCATTCAGTTGGTAAAGCTTGGCGCGCTCCTCGGCGCTCGCTCCCTCAGTCAGCGCATGCGTTGCGGCGACCCAGGTGGAAAGGCCGCCGCAGAGCGTGCAGACCGGCCAATCGCTGCCCCAGACGACGCGATCCCAGCCGAAGCTGGTGATGGAATGCTCGACGAAGGGCCGCAGCGTCTCGACCGTCCAGCTGTCGGGATCGGCATAGGCGACGACGCCGGAAATCTTCACGGTGACATTCGGCCTTTTGGCGATTTCGCTCATCCCCGATGTCCAGACATCGCTCACGCCGTCCTTGACCGCGGGTACGCCGCAATGGTCGAGGATGAACTGCACATCCGGGTTGAGATCGGCGATGGCGATGGCCTTGCCGATCTGATGCGGCAGCACGCAGAAATCGAAGGTTAGGCGCGTGCCGGCCAGTCGTTTCAGGTTTTCGCGGAAAAGAGCGCCTTCCGAAAGCTCATCCGGCACGACATGGAGGACGCGGCGGAAACCTTTGACGAAAGGATCGGCAAGAGCGCGGTCGAGATAGACTGGGAAGTCGGCATTTTCCGGGCGGCAGGCAGCAATGGCGCCGCGGATCAGGTTGCCCGGCTCGCGGCTGACGCTCTTCACATAGTCGGTCTCGCGCTCGATATCGCTCTCGGCGACGTCCACTTCCATGTGCAGCGTGTCGGTGATGCCACAGCGCAGCGCCTCACGGGCATAGTCGGCATAAAGGTTGTCGCTGTTGAGCGCGCCGGCGCCTTCGAGCCACGGATAGGCAAGCGCCTTGCGGTCGACAATATGCAGATGACTATCGAAGAGCATGGCGATC
>JAGWJK010000977.1 GCA_028865845.1 Rhizobiaceae bacterium | reverse complement strand
GGAAAACAGTGGCACGCCCTAGGGGAGTCGAACCCCTCTTTACAGAATGAAAATCTGTCGTCCTAACCGATAGACGAAGGGCGCGTGCTGTGGCGCCCTTATAGTCAGCACCTCTTGTTCTCGCAAGCGGAAAATCGAGAAAAATCTATCGATCGACGCGGTTTTTTCGTCGGCCTTGTGGAAAAGTCGAGACGCTATTTGCCTGGTACGCCCTAGGGGAGTCGAACCCCTCTTTACAGAATGAGAATCTGTCGTCCTAACCGATAGACGAAGGGCGCATGCTGCACTTACGCTTACATAGAAATAGCGCAAAGCATCCGCAAGCGGAAGAAGACTGATGTCATAAAGGGGAAGAGAACAGTGGCACGCCCTAGGGGAGTCGAACCCCTCTTTACAGAATGAAAATCTGTCGTCCTAACCGATAGACGAAGGGCGCGTGCTGTTGTGTGGCGCGCTTATAGCGGGGTGATTTCATTCCCGCAAGCGTCTATTTCGCTTTTTCTGAGAAAAAATGACAGAAGCGTAACAGCGAGGCAAAACTCGAATCATCTTGCCTTAACAGGATGTTGCACGGCTTTGCGGATATCCGGGCTCCAAAGGCCTGTTTACAGGCCCGAGGCATTCACCGCCTGCTGCATGACCGGCGACGTTTGCTGGCCCTGGCCGTTCGATGCAACGACATGGGCGAGCATCAAGGCTTCCTTGCTGTCGATCTTCTTGGCGCTGGAGCCCCGCGCCGGCATGATTTTCGACGGCGTCGCATCGGCTGTCGGCTTCATCGGGCTTCCCTGCGAGTAGGCGGAATTGCGGATCACGGGCGGCGGGATAACCGCTTCCGATGTCTGGCCGACCGGCATGCCACCGTCGCCCGGCTGCTGCGCGGCATCCTGCTGGGCGCCGGGCGGCATGCTGTAGACGCTGCGCATGATCGGGGTGATACCCTGTGGCTGCGTCTTGGCCAGCGTGCCATCCGGGTTGACGGCGATCGGCGGCGGCGCGGAATAGATGCTGCTTCGATTGGCATTGACGCCGGTCGGCTGGGTCACCAGGCCGGCAATGCTCGCGGCCGGCTGATCGGCGGCAGTAGCCGTAGCTGTGGTGTTGACGGGTGCCGGCGGGAAGAAGGAACGGTTGTTGGTGTGCTGGGCGACGATCTGCGGATGCGGGCCGTTGACGCTGCGCACCATCGGATCGCGATAGCCGGCATCGCCTTTCTCGCGTTTCATCTGGGCTTTGGTATTGAGAGCATCGGCGAGCCGTTCGGCGGCGCTGACGGTTGTAGTCGGCTTCGGCTCGACTGCGGCCGCCAGTTTCGGCTTGCTGCCGGTTGTCGCGCAGCCAGCGAGCAATAAAAGTGACATGGCAACGGCAAGACCGCTTGCGAGCGTTGTATTGCCAGGTAGAATCTGCCGATCGCGCAAAGGACGTTCCCCACGGGTTGGAAGCACCGGAACGGCCTCTCGCGAGGGACGATGATGTCACGCGGCACGAACTGGGAACGATGGCCGCGCGAAATCCGATGCATGATGCTTCGAGTCGTCCAATCATGCCGGAGAGGAAGGCGGCGCGGCAAGCGCGAAACCGATGGCTCCGCGCTCGCCTCAAGCTTGACGCAAGCCTCGTTTTACCAGACGCCGGTATTGGGCATGGAGCTCCAGGGTTCGGCCGGCGCGAGGTCGGCGCCCTTCTGCAGGATCTCGATGGAAATGTTGTCCGGAGAGCGAACGAAAGCCATGTGACCATCGCGCGGCGGCCGGTTGATCGTAATGCCATTGTCCATAAGCTTCTGGCAGATTGCGTAGATATCATCGACCTCATAGGCGAGGTGACCGAAGTTGCGTCCTCCGGTATACTCCTCTGGGTCCCAGTTGTAGGTGAGCTCAAGGCTGGGAGCGCCGTTCGCCCGCGAAGAGTCGGCATCTTCGCTGGCAGCAAGGAATACGAGTGTGAAGCGGCCTTTCTCGTTTTCGTATCGACGAGTTTCGGTGAGGCCAAACAACGTGCTATAAAAGTGCAGGGAAGCGTCGAGATCGGTGACGCGCACCATAGTGTGGAGATAACGCATTCTATTTCCTCTCTAATGTTGTGCCGGTGTCGTTATGAAACGTGACTCCAGCTTCAGGCAAGACTTAGAGCGCTAGTCTGAGGGTGGGAATAAACAAAAACTAGGACTTGCGCTTTTCCGTTACCAAGATGTTAATCTTGATTTCAAGGAATCAGTTAACCGTAACAGTGTGACGCGTAATCGAGGGCTGGCTAAGATGGGTGATAGAATTTCAACGAAGGGAATCGTCGACTTCGGAGAGATGTCGGGCGAAGCCGTCGAGCTCATCGAAATGTCCGGCGTCGTCAAATGGTTCGACGTCGCGAAAGGTTTCGGTTTCATCGTTCCGGATAACGGCATGCAGGACGTTCTGCTGCACGTCACCTGCCTGAGGCGCGATGGCTATCAGACCATCCTCGAAGGCACGCGCATCGTTGCACTGATCCAGCGCCGCGAACGCGGCTACCAGGCTTTCAAAATTCTCTCGATGGATCAGTCGACCGCCGTCCATCCCTCGCAGATGCCGCCGGT
>JAGWJK010000976.1 GCA_028865845.1 Rhizobiaceae bacterium | reverse complement strand
CAGCGCGGATTGAACGTGGTTCACCTCTTCGGCGCCTACGGCCAGGAGCGCGATGACGCAATCGGCCGTGCAAAGATCGTGCTCAACATGCACTTCTACGAAGCCGCCATTTTCGAAGTCGTCCGCGTCTCCTATCTGCTCGCCAACGGCGCCTGCGTCGTAACCGAGGGCGATGCCGACGATGTTGATTTGAAGCCCTTCGCCGATGGTCTGGTGATCGCCAAGCTGGATGAACTCGCCGACCGCTGCGTGCAGCTGCTCTCCGACGATCGCCTGCGCGTCACCACCGCTCTGCGCGGTTTCAAGGCGATGTCGTCCCGCTGGCAGTCGGACCTACTGAAACCGTTCTTCGAACAATAAGATCATTCAGTCTGACAGGAAAAGCGGTGCCTCGGATCGTGAGTTCGAGGCGCCGCTTTCTATTTGGGCAAGGTCCGATTTTCGATGCGCCGTCACCCAGGCAACAGCTCGGTAACGGCAATGATCGGCCCTAAAGGAAACAGGCCGTCCCGTTGCTGCCATTCCGGCATATCGAGGCTGGAAATACTGCCATCCAGGAAGAGTGCGTTGGCACAGCCGAGTTCGTCGCGAAACAGCGTCGCGAAATCATGGAAGCGGACGGCCCCTTCGGAAATGGCGAATATCACCTTGTTATCGGCGGTGACGCCGACGCCATTGCGGGTCTTGAAGCTGGTGCTGTCGACGAGAAGCGAAGGATGCAGCCTGCCGTCGATCACCAGCATCGGTCCCGACTGCGTCGCGTAGAACGGCTTTATGCCCGACGCCACGAACGCCTTACTCTCCATGACGCCCGCCACCATGCCTTTGTCTGAAGGAAGCAGATAGAAAACGCCGTTCGGCAGCAGGTGAAAATTGCCCCATCCCGTGTTGGTATTGATCGCCTTCAATTGCTTGCCGTTTTCGATATAGAGACCAACCGGCGACTGGTCCTCCTGATACATGCCGCCATTCATCGCGAAGCGCACATAGGTGCGGTCGTTCCGCAGATCGTTTTCCAGCGCGCGGAACGAACCGTACGGCTTGCCGGTGCGATCGTATTCATAAAGCCTGATGCCATCGACGGCGGGATCAAAGGTGCAGACGATGTAGCTGTCGCCGAGATGCTGGAGCTTGCGGCATGCCTCATCGGCAAAGGCCGAGCTTGCGCAGACTAGAAGAGAAAGCATCGCTAACAATCGAGTCAAAGCGCAACTCCAGCCTGTCTTTCGAACATCGACAGAGGCGGACGAAATACGGCGAAAGAACGAAACGTTCCAGCCTTTTAAAGATGAAGTGCGGCCATGTGGAAAGCGATCTGCGCCGGCGGATAACGGTAGCCGCGTCCGACCGGACAGGCGTTTCGCGCCAGACAGCCAATAGCCATGCAACCGGCTCTCCCTGCGTCGGTGCGCAGATGTGAGCGGCAGCCGCCGACATCGAAGCCGACCGATGTCACCGCTTGGACCGGACAGCGCGTCAGGCAAGGCTTTTCGACACACAGCTCGCAAGGATGTGCCGCGACCTTCCATGGCTGGTCGTCTTCGAGGCGTTCGGCAAATCCAAGTGCGCCGCGGTAGCCGTGCCACAGGCCATACTCTGGATGAATGAGGATGCCGAGCGGCGATGCCTTCAACCCTTCAGCGTGCATCGCCCACTGTTGAAACGGCTGCCATGGCGGATCGGACGGAAAATAGGCCGTCGATCCGGTGGCTTCGGAGATCGGCCTGATGATGGACTTTGACCAATGATCGAGCGGATCACGGAGGTCGACATTCCCGGGCAATTGCCGCCAACGGGAAAACGGCTCCCAGATCGATCCGCCGACATTTCCGAGAAGGACGACGCTCTGCGCCTGCGCGCCGTTCGCAAGCATGGGTCCGTCGCTTCCATCAAAAACGACGACGCCACGAACAAAAACTCCGTGCGGCGCGAGGGCCGCACGGAGTTGCTCAATCATATTGGAGCCGCCGGTCATCTCGGCCCCTTATATTGGTAATGCGGGCGCCAGACCTCTTTCTGAATAAGGTCGGCCACGCGGACGGCGCCGCCTTGCTCCCTGGCGGCTTCGGGCTCTCTTCAGGTGAAAGCGTCCGGCATCGAGTCCTTGCGCTGCTTGATGTAGGCGAGCAGCGCCTGGTCGATACCGGCATCGAGCGGCGGTGCCTCATAGTGATCGAGCCAGGAACGGCAAAGGGCGTTGGCGCGTTCCTCGATGCGCTTCTGCCCTTCGATTTCCCACTGTTCGAACGAATTGTTGTCAGCGAGCGCCGAGCGATAGAAGGCCGACTGGAAATTTGCCTGCGTGTGGTTGCAGCCGAGATAATGGCTGCCTGGACCGACTTCGCGGATGGCGTCCAGCGCCTGGCCATTTTCCGAAAGGTCGATGCCTTCGGCAAGCTTCTGCATCATGCCGAGCTGATCCTGGTCGATCATGAATTTTTCATAGGAGCTGACGAGGCCGCCTTCCAGCCAGCCTGCGGCATGCAGCACGAAATTCGTGCCAGCAAGCAGCGTCATGTTCAGCGTGTTGGCTGATTCGTGTGCCGCCTGAGCGTCCGGTACCTTGGATCCGCAGA
>JAGWJK010000975.1 GCA_028865845.1 Rhizobiaceae bacterium | reverse complement strand
AAGGTCTGGTAGAGCGGCAAGACCAGCCGGACAGTGATCGAAACCAGCGCCAGCGCCACGACGACGCCGGGCAGCGAGCCGACATAATAATGGCACGCCTCGAGAATCCGCTGCAACCGGCCGGGCGCGCGCACCGAGAGCCACGCCATGGGCGCTGCGGCGACCGTTGCGAGCAGGCCGCCGGCGATTGCAAGCCCGATGGTCTGGACAAGCGCCGAACCGATCGTATCCATCCGCCAGATGCCGAAACCACCGAGATAGAGCCAGCGCGCCAGCGTCACGAACGGAACGCCGAGCGTCAGCACTGCGGCAATTACAGGCAGCGCGACGGCCGGGATAACGAACCAACCGAGCCGGCGGCGATCCGCCGGACGGGCGGCGCCGGAACCGACACGGGCATAACGCTCGTTGCCGCGCACCAGTACCTCGATGCCGAGCAGCAGCAGGCAGCAGAACACCAGGACGCCGCCGAGCATATTCGCGGCAGGGCTGTTATAGGCGGACTGGAACTGGTCGACGATCGCGGTCGCGAACGTGTCGAAGCGGATCATGACGAACAGACCGTATTCCGACAGTAGATGCAGGCCGATCAGCAGAGAACCGCCGCAGATGGCAAGCCTCAGCTGCGGCAGAACCGCCCGGAAGAAAACACGCCAGGGACCAAGGCCGAGCGATGCCGCGGCATCCTCGATCGCCGGATCGAGACGGCGTAACTGTGCGGCAACGGGCAGATAGAGGAAAGGGTAATAGGCGAGCACCGAAACGAGCACGCCGCTCGATAGCCCGCGCATCCCCGGCGCCAGGCTGACCCAGGCGTAGCTGTGCACGAAGGCCGGCACGGCAAGCGGCGCAACGGCAAGCCACGACCAGAGGCGCGCACCGGGGATATCGGTGCGCTCGGTCAACCAGGCAAGCGTCACCGCCAGCAGGATCGACAGCGGTATGGTCCAGACTTCGAGAAGAACGGTATTGATCAAGAGTTCGCCGACGCGGCCGCGGAAGATCAGCGCGATCACCTCATGCCAGCCGGTCTGGATGGTGATCCAGATGATGAAGCCGAGAGGCACAAGGCTCAGAAGCGCGACGATGGACGCGAGGGCGACGACAGACGCATGCGGGACCCGGCCGCGCGGCGCGGCCGTCAGCTCGGGCAATCGCATGGCAGTGGTCTGACCGGCCGGCGCGGCATCTGTATTCTTCTGCAGCAAGTCGGCTGCCTCTCACTCCACGGCTTTATTGCCGAGTTTTTAGGCCGGATGGCCAGCCGCATGCCCTAGCAGGGCATGCGACAAGGATGCAAGGCCCTAGATCAGCCCGGCATCCGTCATCATGTCGGTGATCGTCTGGCTGTTCAGCTTGGAAGCGTCGATCTTCGGCGCCTGCAGATCCGGAAGCGGCACCAGCTTCGGATTGGACTGGGCGCCGATGCCCACCGCGTATTCGTAGGAATCACCGTCGCGGAGGATGGCCTGGCCGCCCTTGCCGGTAACCCACTTCAAGAATGCCTGGGCTTCCTTCTGATGCTGGCTGGAGGCGAGAACACCGCCGCCGGAGATGCTGATGAAGGCCCCCGGATCCTGGTTCTTGAAATAATGCAGCGCGACGTTGGCGCTGTTTTCCGCCGTCTTCGCCTGATCACCGAACCAGTAATAGTGATAGATGATCGCGCCTTCGATCTCGCCGGCATTGACGGCCTTCAGCGCGACATTGTTGTTCTTGTAGGCGACCGCGTTTTCCTTCAGCGCCTTCACCCAGGACTTGGTTGCGTCTTCACCCTTCAATTCGAGCAGCGCGCTGACAATCGCCTGGAAATCGGCGCCGGCGGGAGCAGCACCCCAGCGGCCCTTCCAGCTCGGATCGGCGAGGTCGAGCAGCGACTTCGGCAGCTGGTCTTCCTTGAGCTTGGTCTTGTCATAGGCGAAGACCGTGCTGCGGGCGGCAACGCCGATCCAGTTGCCATCCGAAGCCTTGAAGGTCTCCGGCACCTGCGCCAGCGTATCGGCATCGAGGGGAGCGAACAGCTTGTTGGCGTCCACCAGCGTCATCGCCGGCGAATTTTCGGTCAGAAACACGTCGGCGGGCGAGGCTTCGCCTTCCTCGATGATCTGGTTGGCGAACTGCATGTCGCTGCCGCTGCGGATCGTCACCTTGATGCCAGTTTCCTTGGTAAAGCCGTCCGCCCAGGCCTGCGTCAGCGTCTCGTGCTGGGCGTTGTAGACGATGATGCCCTCGGAATCGGCGGCGGCAGCCACCAGCGGGGCAACGAGAAGGCCCGCGGCAAGCGCCAGCGCGCTGGTAAGATGGGAAACGGAAAAGGTCATGCGCGTCCTCTCGCTTGAAAGCCCGTCGCTTTCAACGGTGGTCCAATAGCCTATATTTTTCATGACTATGGTTTTCAAGTTTGTGCTTGGCGCTCTTTATCACAAATGTTTGAAATGTGAGTCAAGATTTGGCCGGCGTTTCCTTGGCAAGATCGAGCCAGGCGCGAACCGCGTGTGACAGATAGCCACCGCGACGCCATATCCAGGCCATGTGCCAATCCATCGGCGGATCGGTCACCAGAGCATGAAGCACGCC
>JAGWJK010000974.1 GCA_028865845.1 Rhizobiaceae bacterium | reverse complement strand
GAAGTCATCCTCAACCAGCTTTATCGCTACACGCCGCTGCAGACCTCCTTCGGCTGCAACATGGTGGCGCTGAATGGCGGCAAGCCGGAGCAGCTGAACTTGCTCGACATGCTGAAGGCCTTCGTCGCCTTCCGCGAAGACGTGATCAGCCGCCGCACGAAGTATCTGCTGCGCAAGGCGCGCGACCGTGCTCACATCTTGGTCGGTCTGGCTATCGCCGTCGCCAATATCGACGAAGTCATCCGCGTCATCCGCACTGCACCCGATCCGCAAAGCGCCCGCGAGGAGTTGATGACGCGCCGTTGGCCGGCTGCTGACGTCGATGCTCTTATCCGGCTAATTGATGATCCGCGCCATCGGATTAATGACGACGGCACGTACAATCTCTCCGAAGAGCAGGCGCGCGCCATTCTCGAACTGCGCCTCGCACGACTGACCGCTCTCGGACGCGATGAAATCGACGAAGAGCTCAACGCGATCGGCGTCGAGATCAAGGATTATCTCGATATCCTGTCCTCGCGTCCGCGCATCTTAGCCATTGTAAAAAATGAACTAATTGCTGTTCGCGATGAATTCGGCGTGCCGCGCCGCACCGAGATCGTCGACGGCGGTCTGGAAATGGACGACGAGGACCTGATTGCCCGCGAGGACATGGTCGTCACCGTTTCGCATCTCGGTTACATTAAGCGCGTGCCGCTGACCACCTACCGCGCCCAGCGCCGCGGCGGCAAGGGTCGCTCCGGAATGACGACCCGTGACGAGGATTTCGTTACCCGGCTATTCGTTCTCAACACGCACACGCCGGTTCTGTTCTTCTCGTCGCACGGCATCGTATACAAGGAGAAGGTCTGGCGCCTGCCGATCGGCACGCCGACCTCCCGCGGCAAGGCCTTGATCAACATGCTGCCGCTGGAGCCCGGCGAACGCATCACCACGATCATGCCGCTGCCCGAGGACGAGGACACCTGGGACAATCTCGACGTCATGTTCTCGACGACGCGCGGCACCGTGCGCCGTAACAAGCTGTCGGATTTCGTCCAGGTCAACCGCAACGGCAAGATCGCGATGAAGCTCGAAGAAGAGGGCGATGAAATCCTCTCCGTCGAGACCTGCACGGAACATGACGACGTGCTTCTGACGACGGCGCTCGGCCAGTGCATCCGCTTCCCGGTCTCCGATGTCCGCGTTTTCGCCGGCCGCAATTCCATCGGCGTTCGCGGCATTACGCTTGCCTCCGGCGACAGCATCATCTCGATGACGGTCGTCAGCCATGTCGATGCCGAACCTTGGGAGCGTGCTGCTTATCTGAAGCGCGCCGCAAGCGATCGTCGGTCCGCGACGGGCGAAGATGAAGAGGTCGCCCTGGTCGGGGAGGAAGTCACCGAAGAGGGACAGCTGAGCGACGAGCGCTACGAAGAACTGAAGGCCCGCGAGCAATTCGTGCTGACGGTATCGGAAAAGGGCTTCGGCAAGCGATCCTCCTCCTACGATTTCCGCGTATCCGGCCGTGGCGGCAAGGGTATCCGTGCGACCGACACGTCGAAGACTGGCGAGATCGGCGAACTGGTTGCGGCATTCCCCGTGGAGGATGGCGATCAGATCATGCTCGTGTCGGATGGCGGCCAGTTGATCCGCGTTCCGGTCGGTGGCATCCGCATCGCCAGCCGCGCCACGAAGGGCGTCACCATCTTCTCGACCGCGAAGGACGAAAAGGTCGTGTCGGTCGAGCGCATCAGCGAGCCGGAAGGCGAAGAGGAGGCGGGTGCCGAAGGCGAAGTGCTCGAGGGCGATGCCGAAGGTGCGGCTGAGGAATAAGACCTCGCCGCATAACAGATCTGAAAATACGACCGGGTGGCCACGCTGCCCGGTTTTTTTATTGGCCTGTTATCAGCGCGACTGCAGGCAATAAAAATCCGGACGCTTGGGGGAAGCGTCCGGTTCAAATTTACCCGAGCGTTTGGAGGGCCGCACTCGGGTTGGGGGAGGTATGTGGAACGTTCAGGCTTAGAAAGCCTTGTGATGCTTGTTCAGCTTCTTGCTCTCTTCGCTTTCGCGGTGGAGTGCCGAAATCGTCGATGCGACTGACACAACGAACATGATGCTGATGAAAAGTGTAAGCATCGTCAGAATAGTGAACATGATCGCTCCTTTCCTCCTGGAACTAGCGTTCAGATCCCTCTTAGTATTGGCTGCTGGTCACGAAAGGACGTGCCGAAGCAAAGGGACCGTAAATCTTTGATTGATCGGGCTTTTGATCATAGAGAGCGACCATCGCTACGAGCATTCCCGAAATCATCGTCATCCAAACTACGTTAATCATCGTGATCTTGTCGGGCATACTAAATTTCCTTCTCGCAGCAATCTGCAAATCTATGGTTCGTGGTTTTAACGCAGCGGCCGGGCAATGGTTCCGCCGGATGTTGAGGCTCTATTTACCAACCCTCGTCTGAAGCGACCTTGAATGCGTCGTTCATCTGGCGTTCAGATTCGCGGCACGCTTGCGCATGACGCTGAGGATTTCCTGGGTCAGGTCCTGCTCGTCCTTCTCGGCTGGCCTCGTCCACTCGATCTCGTAGTTGTCCGAGAAG
>JAGWJK010000973.1 GCA_028865845.1 Rhizobiaceae bacterium | reverse complement strand
AAGGCGCTGGAACTTTACATGAATTGGGCCCAGGGCCGCGGCGCTCGCGAAGACTGAAGCGACGAGGTCATTGCCTTGCGGAAGCTGCCTCGAAGGCGGCTTTCGTCAGGCTGTAAGAGGCGAACGGCCGCTCGAGATAGGTGGTCTGCCGCGGTTGCGACAGGCCCAGTTTTTCGGCCACACGGATGGATGCGATATTTTCAGGATCGATATCGGCGATCACGTGGTCGACATCGAGGTCTGGAATGCGTGGGTGAGAACGGGCTTTGCCGCTTCCGTCGCATAGCCCTTGCCCCACGCAGCCCTGTTGAGCCGCCAGCCGACCTCGATGTCCGGCCCGACCGCGTCTGCCGGTATCAGCAATATCCAACCGAGGAATTGATTGGGGTTTTCCTTGGGGCGGATCGACCAATAGCCGAGCCCATCCCCGAAATCCGCTTCGATCCGGCTCTTCACGAATGCCCGATGCGCATCCTCGTCCTGCCAGGGGCCGGGAATGAAGCGCGTGACCTCCGGATCGCGATCCATGGTGATGCAGTCGTCCAAATCGCTCATAGTGCGGGGCACAAGGATCAATCGCTCGGTTTCGAAGCCGGGAAGGGCCACGGCGGATCTCCTCTGAAAGCAATGACAAAGATAGGTGCAAGCTGAATGCAAAAATCGCGGTGTCGAGACCGCGATCTTATCTGTCAGAGCCTGCAGGTAGGCGCCGCAAGCGGCCTATTCCGCTTCCTTTTTTGGGCTGACCGACCAGCAGTAGACCGAGCCGATCGCCAGCAGAACGCAGGTTCCAAGGAACACGGCGCGCATGCCGATATGGCCGCCGACGAAACCGCCCAGCACTGGACCGACAACCTGGCCGACATATTGCGACGAGATGGAAAGCCCGAGGATGCTGCCGGTGGCGGCATCTGGAACATTGTGTCGTATGACGGCCGTGATGCAGGGCAAAAGGCCGCCCAAGGCGACCCCCATCAGGAAGCGCAGCACGATCAATTGCCAGGCGGATGTCACGAAGGCCTGTGGGATCAACAGCAGCGCCGCGGCGGCAAGGGCTGCCATGATGACGGTCCAGTGGCCGATGCGATCGGCGAGCTTGCCGAGCCACGAGGCCGACAGGATGCTGCCCAAAGCGGCAGCGGCCATGACGACGCCGGAGACCATCGTCACCTGCGGATCGGCGACGAACTGGGCGACATACACCGTTATGATCGGCTCGATCGACATGTTGGCCAGCATCAGCAGCAGGCCGAGCGACAGCATGGCGACGACCGGGCGTTTGTCGGGAATGGAAGCCCAGCTGCCGCTGGCCTTTGCCGCCTTTTTCCGAACCGCCGACTTTTCCTCCTTGATGAGGAAGGTGGTCGCGAGGAACGTGAAGAAAATCACACCGCCGGCAAGCAGGAAGGTGCCGCGGATGCCAATCAGCGGCGGCAGCGCGCCGCCCACCAGCGGACCGACCAGATTGCCGGCCATGATGCCGGAGGAGAGCATGCCGAGCGCCCAGGCCGAGCGATGCTTCGGTGTCTGCGCGGCGACAAGTACCATCGATCCAGAGGCATAGCCGCCGGCCAAGCCGGTGAACAGACGCAGCGCCACCAGTTGCCAGACGCTGCCCGCCATTCCGAGCAGCGAGATCGCCACCGTCATGCCGAGACTGGCCCGAATGAGCATCAGCTTGCGACCATAGATGTCGCCGAGCCGTCCCCAGAGCGGTGCGACGAGGGCGGCGGCAAAGAAGGTGGCGCCATAGGCAATGCCGGACCACTGCACGATCGCCGCCTTGTCGCTGACGCCGAGTTCTTCGACGTAAAGCGGCAGGAATGGAAGCAACAGCGTCATCGCAATGATCGTGGTGAAGGAGCCCACCAGGCAGATGATCAGATTCCGCATCCAATAAGTGGCTTCGGGTTCAGCCTTTGCGGCCGTCTCCCATTTCGTGTCGGTCATGGTCTTGCTCTTGGATTCAATGTGTAGCGCAATTCGGCGGTGCCAGAGGCGAGAATATGGTCTTTCATCGCCGCCAGAAGGTCTTCGCGCGTAAAGAGTTCGGGCAGATTGAGCCGTTCGACGTCGAGCGCATAAACGGTAACCTGATATTGGTGTATTCGATCGTCATTCCAAGGCGGGCAGGCGCCGAAATAGCCGCCGTGCGGCCCGTCCTTCAGCGTGCCGTCGCCGAAGCCGTTCTGGCCGCGGCGCCCGTGGTTGGTATGCCTGAGCGGCAATCCGCCTTTTACGACGCCGTTGCCGTCGGTGCCCTGCGGCAGATAGGTCAGCGCCGCCGGAATATCGGCAAGCACCCAGTGCGTGAAGTCGGCGCGCTTTGCGTCCCAGGCAATGGTCACGCCTTTCTTGTTGAAGCCGCTGCGATCCACGGGTACCGTAGGGTCGACCATGGTCAAGGCGTAGGAGCGCGTGCCGGCCGGCCCCTTCGACCAGGAGAGCGCCGGGCTGTAGTTTTCTCCCGGCTCAGACTTTCCCTGGCGATCGACGGCGCAGGACGCATTGATCGAGGGCAGCATGTCGCCCGGCTCGCGCTTGTCGAACTTGACCTTGAGTTCGGCGGCATGAAGCGGGAGCGCGAG
>JAGWJK010000035.1 GCA_028865845.1 Rhizobiaceae bacterium | reverse complement strand
ATTGTACTGGTCGTGGCTGCGGATCGTCGCGAGCTTGAGAACGCCGGCATCGGCAAGGGCCGCGTCCTCGTTGAGACCGCTGAAGATCAGGAATTCCGCTTTGCCCGAAGAGGTTTTCCAGACACGCTCGGTGGGGCCGAGTGGGAGGCGAAAGCCGCCGGGCACGCGGATACGCTGGTTGTAGCGCTCGAAATCCGGGAAGACGATCTCGATGGCGTCGCGGATGCGGTCATAATCGGCCACCATCTCGTCCCATGCCACCCTGCTCTGGGGCAACGCCGCCTTCGCCATGCCGGCAACGATCGCCGGCTCTGAGCGCAGATAGTCCGAGGCCGGCTTCAGCCGGCCGCGCGAGGCATGCACCATCGACATCGAATCCTCGATCGTCACCGACTGCGGGCCGCTGGCCTGGATATCCTGTTCGGTGCGTCAAAGTACCGGCAGGATGATCGATTGCTTGCCGACCAGCAGATGCGAGCGGTTGAGCTTAGTATTGAGGTGGACGGCAAGATCGAGTCTGCGCATGCCTTCCGCGCACAGCACCGGGTCCGGCAGGGCGATCGAGAAATTGCCGCCGAGGCAGATCAGCACCTTCGATCGGCCATCGGCCATGGCCTGCATCGCCGCGACCGCGTCGTGACCATGATGTTCCGGCGACTTGAAGCCGAAAGCGCGCTCGATGCCGGCAAACATGGCGGCATTCGGCTTTTCGCTGATCCCGACCGTGCGGTTGCCCTGAACGTTGGAATGGCCTCGCAAGGGGCAGATGCCGGCGCCGGGCTTGCCGAAATTGCCACGCAGCAGCAGCAGGTTGGCGATCTGCTGCACGTTGGATGTTCCCTTGGCATGCTGCGTGATACCCATGCCATAGGTCACGATCGTGGCCTTGGATTTGGCGTAGGCCGCCGCGACACGCTCGAGTTCGACACGGGCAAGACCCGATGCCCGCTCGATATCGGCCCATTCCGTCTGCTCGATATCGGAGACAAGAGCATCGAAGCCGTGGGTATGTTCAGTAATGAAGGCCCGGTCGAGGACCTCTATCGACGTTGCGGCCATCTCAAGGACCGCCTTCATGATGCCTTTCAGCGCTGCCGCGTCGCCGCCGACCTTGACCTGGTAATAGGACGAGGCAATCGACGTAGAGCCGAACGTGCCCATTTCGATCGGGTTCTGCGGATCGGCAAAGCGTTCGAGCGCCCGCTCCTTCAGCGGGTTAAAGACGATGATCGGTACGCCACGGCGCGAGCATTCATGCAACGTGCCCATCATGCGCGGATGGTTGGTGCCAGGATTATGGCCCATGGCGATGATCAGTTCGCAATGGTCGAAATCTTCGAGCGATACCGTACCTTTGCCGATGCCGATCGATTGCGGCAGCCCGACGCTGGTCGCCTCATGGCACATGTTGGAGCAGTCGGGAAAATTGTTGGTGCCGTATTCGCGCGCGAAAATCTGGAACAGGAAGGCGGCTTCGTTCGATGCCCGGCCCGAAGTGTAGAATTCCACCATGTTTGGGTCCGGCAGGCTGCGCATCGCCTCGCCGATACGGGCAAAGGCGGCATCCCACTCGATCGGCTGGTAGGTATCGGTGGTGCTGTCATACATCATCGGATGCGTCAGCCGACCCTCGTTCTCGAGCTCGTAATCGCTCCATTGCTGCAGCTCGGTCACGGTGTGGCTGGCAAAGAATTCCGGGGTCACGCGCTTGTTGGTAGCCTCCCAGGTCACCGCCTTGGCACCGTTTTCGCAGAACTGGAAGGTGGACGTATGTTCCTTGTCCGGCCACGCACAGCCGGGACAATCGAAGCCGTCGGGCTTGTTGGTGCGAAGAAGAAGTAGCGGCGCCTCGGTGACATCCATCTGGGTGCGGACGGCTTTTGCCGTCGCCATCAAGGCGCCCCAGCCGCCGGCGGGGCTGCTGTAAGCACGAATACCTGGAACATCGCGTTTCTGTGCCATCGCACTCTCCTTCAGTTGCCTCCCAGGACTCCCGAAGGAAGAGTAGCCGATTACCGGATATTTTCCAGAAATTAGGCGGCAAAAAAGCAAACAAATCTTCGCCTTGGGCTCGCGACCCCTGGGCCACGCAGGGCTGCACGAATGGCGCCTGCGCCGCAGCCCTTGGCCAGGTGGCGGTCGCGGCGGCAACTGTCCCACGCGAAACATCCTCAGCTCTCAAATCTTCGTAGGCGTTCCATACTTTTTAGGCATGGAAAGCGGACTTACAAAGTCTTTTTCAGCGAGCCGGATAGCGCCTAAATCATTGCTCACCGGAAGCGATCCGAACCAGACGAAATGAAGGAAAACATAAAAGCCTTCAATGGATTTCTCCGCAGAATATCAATCGGATTCAAAGGATTAAAATCATGTCTGCCCCTGTTATCTTGATCACTGGCGCCCTGACCGGCATTGGTCGTGCCGCTGCCGTCGCATTGGCGAAAGAAGGAAACCACGTTGTCGTCTCGGGCCGTAGCGAAGAAGTTGGCCATGCCTTAGCGGCTGAGCTTCGCACCTTCGGAACCGAGGCCGAATTCATCCGCGCCGACGTGCGCCATGACGACGATGTCCGCAGGCTCGTCGACCAGACGATCGAGCGCTTCGGCCGCCTTGATGCCGCTGTCAACAATGCCGGCACGGAAGGAACGCCGGGTCCGGTCGTCACCCAGACCGCCGAAAGCTATGCCGCCACCTTCGATACCAACGTGCTCGGCACGCTGCTTGCCATGAAACACGAACTGCGCGTGATGCAGGCTCAGGGTAGCGGCAGCATCGTCAACATCTCCTCGACCTACGGGCACGAGGGTGCTGCCGGCGCCTCCATCTACGTCGCCAGCAAACATGCCGTGGAAGGGCTCACCAAATCCGCAGCACTCGAAGTGGCCGGCCTCGGCATTCGCGTCAATGCGGTCGCCCCCGGCCCGACCGAGACCGGCATGTTGAACCGCTTCACCGGCACTGAGGAAAACAAGACCGCCCTGCTCTCCGGAGTCCCTCTCGGACGCATCGGCCAGCCTGAGGAAATTGCAGCGGCGATCGCCTTCCTCGCCTCCGCCAGGTCTTCCTTCGTCACCGGCCAGATCGTCACCGTCGACGGTGGCAAGACTGCCGGCTGAGCAAGCTCTGACGAACACGGCCGGCGCGCGTCGGCCGTGACATTTCCCCACCCCAAATCGGAAAGGATCGAGATCATGACCAATCTTGCTGGAAAGACCGCGCTCGTCACCGGCGCATCGCGCGGCATCGGCCGGGCAACCGCGCTACTGCTCGCCAAGGCCGGCGCCCAGGTGCTGGTTCACTATAGCAGCAGCCCTGCCGAAGCCGATGTCGTCGTTGCCGAGATCAGGAAGGCCGGCGGCCGCGCCGAAAAAGTCGTCGCCGACCTCTCAAAGCCCGACGGACCGCATCAACTCGCCAAGCAGGCACGCGACATCGTCGGCGGCCGCCTCGATATCCTCGTTGCCAACGCCGGCATCTCAAAGGCTGCGACCATCGAGGACACGACGATCGAGGACTTCGACAGGCTGTTTGCGGTCAATGTCCGCGCCCCGTTCTTCCTGGTGCAGCAATTGCGGCCGGTCATGAGCACCGATAGCAGCGTCGTACTGGTCTCCTCGCTTGCCGCTCACGCCTCCGTCGGCTCGCTGCCCGCCTATGCCGCCACCAAAGGTGCGATCGACACCCTGGTGAAGCACTTCGCCGCCGCGCTCGGGCCGGATGGCATTCGCGTCAACGCCGTCGCCCCCGGCGTCGTCGAAACCGACATGTCGAGCTTCACCAAGAGCGATGGCGGCCGCGACTACACGCTTGGAATGCAGGCGCTGAAGCGTCTGGCACAGCCTGACGATATCGCCAGCGCCGTCGCCTTCCTCGCTTCGGACGATGCCCGGTGGATCACGGGCGAAATCCTCCGCGTCGATGGCGGTTCCAAACTCTGAAATCTCCAAACAACCTGACCCAAAGGACACTCACATGAAACTCTATCACGCCAAAGGCTCGCCGAATTCGCGCCGAGTCCGCATCCTAATCGCAGAAAAAGGGCTCGACATCGAATTCGTGCCCGTCGATCTCGGCAGCAAGGAACAATTCTCCGATGCCTATCGCGCCATCAATCCACGCGTCGTCGTGCCGACGCTGGTTCTCGACGACGGAACGGTGATCGGCGAAGTGCCCGCCATCCAGCGCTACCTCGATGAGGCCTATCCCGACCTGCCGCTTCTTGGCGTCACGCCGAAGGAAAAAGCCGTTATCGCCATGTGGGATCGTCGCGTCGAGGCCGAAGGCTTTGCTTCCGTCATGGACGCCATCCGCAATACCGTGGCCGGTCTGAAGGATCGCGCCATCTCTGGCCCTCATGCCTACGAGCAGATCCCCGCTCTCGCCGAACGCAGCAAGAAGCGTCTCGGCAACTTCTATGGCGATCTCGAAGCCCGGTTGAAGGAGGCCCCGTTTGTTGCCGGCGAGGCCTTCTCGGTCGCTGACATCACCGCGCTTGTCACCGTCGATTTCGCAACGAACGGCATTGCGATGCCGATCCCCGAAGACGCCACGGCAACGAAGGCATGGTACGAAAAGGTAGCCGCCCGGCCATCGGCCACGGCGTAACGCTCACGCCTCGATCACGATCGCGTGTGCTGCGGAGATGGCCGGTTCGCCGGCCATCTCCTTCATTGTTTCAGGCCAATAGCCGCCGCGGCTAGATCGTCAATTCTTGAACACGAGGCAGGCGCCGCCCTGTTTGCGGACCAGGGTGCAAACCGCATCGGCTTCGGCGCGGGTATCCCGGCCGATGCGGGCGGCATAACGAATCCGGAAACCAAAATCGGCGTTGCGCTGGCGCACGATCAGCGGCTTTTCCTCATTCAGCGGCGATGGAAGCTTGCTGACATTTTCAGAAAACAGACTGCGCACCGTTTCAAGCTGCAGATGCTCCGCAAGTTGCGCACCCCATGGCGCCCACGGCCGCTCCTGCTGCAAGGCGACCTGTTTCAGCCGCCGGGTATTTGCGAGCGCCATGCAGGCGTCCACGAAAGGCTTGCCCTTGTCGAGTTCCGGCGCTGCCGTTTGCGGCGGGTTGTTCTTCCACTGCTCGACCGTATGCGCGGTAATGGCAATCACGTAGCTGCGCGTCTCGTAAGGCAGGCTGCCGGAGACAAGAAAATTCGAAAGGCCGTTTTCGCCGGCATTATAGGCGGCGGTGGCAAGACCGAGATTGCCGAAGCGGTTGCGCAATTCATCGAGATAGGCCGCCGCCTTACCGAGCGCTTCCAACAGATCGTAGCTGTCCTGAACACCTCGCAGGCGCGCGGTTCCCGGCATGAACTGCGCAATGCCACGCGCGCCTTTCGGGCTTACGGCATCGGGACGAAACGTGCTTTCGCGCCAGATCAGCCGGGCAAGATAGTCAGGTGGCAAATGGTTCAACTGCGCGAAATAGTCGATCGCCTCGCAGAGATCGCGGCTGTAGGTTTCCTTGCGGATGCAAAGCGTCTCGCCGGTCTCAGTCACTAGCGGCCCGGAAACACAGGACAGGGGCGCAACGGCCCATTCCGGCTGCGCGTTCGCGGTTGGTGCGGGCGAATAGGCAAGACCGGCCGCAATGGCGAATCCCATTACCTTTGCAAAAAGGCCGGCCCGATGCTGCTTGCCTGTCATCCGTGCGAAACCCATTCGAAACCGTCAAATCGCGAGGGTGCCGCTCTTGATAGCATCGATGGACCGCGGCGGAAACCGCCGTAACCGCGATCGGCTATCCGGCGAGGCGGCCGCCACACATCGGTTCCGGCGCACCGGTCGTGCCCGGAAAGCTGATCGGAAGACCTCTGAGCACCCGCACGGCCAGGAAGGCGAAGCATTCCGCTTCGACGGCATCGCCGCGCCATCCAACCGTTTCCGCCGAAATCGGCTCCACACCGGCGCGGCTGGTAAGCATTGCCATGATCGTCGGATTGTGGCGCCCGCCGCCGCTGACCACGAGCTTCTTCGGGCGACGTGGCAGCAGGTCGAGCGCCTTGCCGACCGCCGAAGCGGTAAAGGCGGAAAGCGTAGCGGCGCCATCTTCGGAGCCGAGACCGTCGGCCATGGAGGCGCCGAAATCGAAACGATCGAGCGATTTCGGATAGGGAGCCGTCAGATAGGGATGTTGCAGCAGCGTCGCGAGCCTGGCTTCATCGACCGTGCCAGCCCGACCGAGAGCCCCATCCCTGTCCATCTCGCCAAGGCCGCGGGACTTGACGAAATCGTTGAGCGGGGCATTGGCCGGCCCCGTGTCGAAGGCGACGAAATTACCCTCTCCGCCGGACCAGGTGATGTTGGCGACGCCGCCCAGATTGAGGATTGCGGTATCCTCGCCAGCGCCGGCGCGCCGCAGCAAAGCGGTATGGTAAGCCGCCGCAAGGGGCGCGCCCTGGCCGCCGGCGCGCACATCGGCGGAACGGAAGTCGTAGGCGACCTTGCAGCCGAGGATGGAATGCATCAGCTCGCCGTCGCCAAGCTGGCGGGTGTCGCCCAAACGATCCTTCTGCGGCGCGCGATGGAGGACGGTCTGGCCATGGAAGCCGACAATACCGATATCGGCCATCGTCAGGCCGAAACTCTCGACAAGTTCCTTGACTGCCTGTGACTGGGCGCGCGTCAAGGCCTCCTCGGCCTCCTTGAAGATCGCGGGCTCGGGGCCTTCGAAGTTCCACACTCTCGCCTGCGCCAGCGTTTCCTCGAGCAACCGTCTGATCCAGTCCGGATAGGGCGCCAGCACATAGGGACCGAATTCCGCGATGCGCTCGCCATCCGTCTTGATCAAGGCAACATCGATGTTTCCGTCAAGAACGGTTCCGGTCATCAGACCGACTGCCCAGATTGGTTCCATGATCAAGCTCCTAAGCTGCATTGACGAGATCGCCGACCGCCTGGCGAAGGCCGATGATCCCGCTGTCGAAATGGCGTGTCGGATGAATCCGATTGGTAAGCAAGGTCCAGGCGCGACCCCTGTCGAAATCGATCCAGAGGCCGGTGCCGGTAAAGCCGGTATGGCCGATCGTGCCCGGCGAGCACAGGCCGCCGCCGGACCAGCCGTCATAGGGACGCTCCCAGCCATGGGTGCGCGTCGCAGATAACGGCGCGCGCATCAAGGCGATCGACCGCTCCGCGGCGCCGGTTCCGTTCAGCAATCCTTCGGCGAAATCAAGGATCGAGGCCACGGCTCCAAACAGCCCGGCATGACCGGCGCCGTGAAGGGCGGAACAATTGTCGTCGTGCACCTCGCCAGAAAGCACCCGGTGTCGCCAGGTGCAATCCTCGGTCGCCGCCGATTGATCGGCAGGTGCCGAAAAGGCAAAACCGGGTCCTGGATCCAGGTCCCGAAGCGTCAGTCCCGTCAACCGTTCGAGCGCAAGGCCGAGCAGGATGAAATTGATGTCGGAATAAACAGGCGGCCCCGCGCGCCATTCGCGCTGCAGAACGAAGGCGCGCAGCAAGTCGGGGTCCCGGCCGTAAGTGTAAAGCGGTTCGACGGCTGGAAACGGCGTCTGGTGGCCGAGGCACTGGCGAAAGGTGACTTTCCGCTCCCACGCCATGGCGTCATATTGGCGTAGATCGGGCAGCAACGAAATCAGCGGGGCGTCGAGATCGATCCTGCCGGCTTCGGCCAGCGCGAGGATTCTCGGGGTGGTGAAGATGACCTTGGTCAGCGATGCCAGATCGAACCAGGTGTCGACCGACATCGGTCGTTGCGTCGGGACCCGCTGGGCGGAACCAACGGCACGCACCAGTCGACCGCCTTCGAGATCGACGATACCGAGGACGCCGCCGGGAATGCGACCCTCCATGACCGCGGCTTCAACGGGTTTGAATGCGCGGTCGAAACGCGGCGTAAGCCTGGTATCATGGGTTATCGTCATGGCCGCGCCTCCCGTCGCGTTCGCTCAGGCTTCCACCTGAGCTATGTGATCCGGCGCGAATTGGCGCCACTGCGGCGCAGCCGGCTCGAAGCCGAGCGGGCGCACCAGCGATGGCACCTGACGCGTATCCAGCTCGAAATTTTCGCGCCGGCGATTAACGGTCGGAACCGCTGAAATCAATCGTTTCGTATAGGAATGCTTCGGTTGAGACAGCACGGAGACGGTATCGCCGATCTCGACGATCTGGCCGGCATAGATGACGGCTATGCGATGCGCGATCCGCTCGACCACCGCCATGTCATGCGAGATGAATAGATAGGCAAGGCCGAATTCGCGCTGCAGCTCGATTAAAAGCTCCAGGACCGTCGCCTGCACCGAGACGTCCAGTGCCGAAACCGCTTCGTCGAGCACGAGCACCGAAGGGTTGAGCATCAGCGCGCGGGCAATACACAGCCTCTGGCGCTGGCCACCCGAAAACTCGTGCGGGTAGCGTTCGAGACTATTTTCCGGCAGGCCGACCCGCTTCAGCAGCATCGTCATCCTTTGGCGCGTTTCGCCTGAGATCCGGCCACCGGCGGCAATGATCGGTTCGGCCAGGATGCTGTCGACGCGAAGCCGCGGATTGAGCGAGGCATAGGGGTTCTGGAACACCATCTGCACGGCGTCGCGCCGATCCGATGCTTTTCCTGCTGTCGCGGTGAATGTGCCCCGCGTCGACTTCACGAGGCCGAGGATTGCCCGAGCCGTGGTCGACTTTCCAGAACCGCTCTCGCCGACGATCGCCAGCGTTTCACCCGACATGAGATCGAAACCGACGCCTTCGACGGCATGCACGGCACCCGATGAGCGATGAAAAAAACTGCCGGATACGGGAAAACGAACCGTCAGACCTTCGACTTTCAATGCAGGAGCGGCAGTCGGCTCGCTGCGCAGGAAGTCGGAGCGGGCGGCACGCCCGGCCTCGAAATGTGGAACGGAATGCAGCAGATGCTGCGTATAAGGATGCTCCGGCTTATCGAGGATCTGGTTCAGCTCGCCCTGCTCGACCGCCTGTCCAGCCTGCATCACCATCACCCGATCTGCGATGCCTGCGACAAGGCCGATATCGTGGGTGATGAAGATCATCGACATCCCGGTTTCGCGCTTCAGCTCGGCAAGCAGCGCCATGATCTGCGCCTGGACGGTAACATCGAGCGCCGTCGTCGGCTCATCGGCGATCAGCAGGCGCGGATTGCAGGCAAGTGCGGTCGCGATCATCACACGCTGCAACATGCCGCCCGACAGCTGGTTGGGGCAGTATTTCAGGCGTCGCGCGGCATCGGGAATACGCACACGCTCCAGCGCGTCCTTTGCAGCAGCACTCGCCTGGCGGCCGGTCAGTCCGCGATGCAGGCGGAAGGATTCCTCGATCTGCGTGCCGATGGTCAACACCGGATTGAGCGAGGTCATCGGCTCCTGAAAGATCATGCCGATCTCGCCGCCGCGAATTTTGATAAGTTCCGCTTCGGTCGCGCCGGTCAGATCGAGAACCGTATTGTCCGGCCGCTTCAGTTTGATCGATCCGCCGACGATGCGGCCGCCGCCGAAATCAACCAAGCGATTGATCGACAGCGCTGTGACAGATTTACCCGATCCGCTTTCGCCGACGATCGCCAGAGTTTCGCCCGCGGCGAGATCGAAACTGACCCCACGGACGATCTTGTTGGCTTCGGGCCTGCGGCCAAAACCCACTTCGAGATTGGAGACCGAAAGCAAAGGGCTCATGGTGCCGACCTCCGCATCTTCGGATCGAGAATGTCGCGCAGAGCATCGCCGAGAAGGTTAAAGCCGAGAATGCTGATCATGATCGTGATGCCGGGGAAGATCAGCAGCCAGGGTGCCGTCTCCATCAGGTTGCGGCTGTCGCTGAGCATCAGCCCGAGCGAGGATGCCGGAGGCTGCGTGCCGAGGCCAAGGAAACTGAGGCCCGCTTCGGTGAGTAGTGACCAGGCAAGCGCCAGCGTGATCTGCACCGTCAACGGCGCAACAAGGTTCAGTAGCAGGTGCCGCGTCAGGATATAGCGCTTGCTGCTGCCGAAGGTGCGCGCCGCATCCACGAAGTCGCGTGACTTCAACGACAGCGCCGGTCCGCGCACGACACGGGTAAAGATCGGCGTGTAGACGATGGCGATCGCAGCGACGCTTGTCCAGGTGCCCGGACCGACAATGGCGATGATCAGCAGCGCCAGAAGGATCGCCGGGAAGGCCAGAAGCACGTCCATCGTGCGCATGATCAGCCCGTCCCAACGCTTGCCGAACCAGGCGGCGGTTAGGCCGAGCACCGTTCCGATCAGGCTTGCAAGAGCGACAGAGAGAAAAGCCACAGTGAAGGATTCCCCGATGCCGTTCATCAGGCGACTTGCGACGTCTCGCCCAAAGAGATCGGTCCCCATCCAATAGACTGAACTCGGGGAGTGCAGGCGGTCGATGCGGTTCTGCGTCAACGGATTGTGCGGCGTCAGACCGATCATGCCGAGGACGGCAAGCGCCACGTAGATCAGCACGATGATCCCGCCGATCCGGCCGCTCGTATGCCCAAAAATGGCTTTGAGGATACGCATCAGCCGTCTCCCAGACGAACGCGCGGATCAAGCGCGACATAGGCGAGATCGACCAGCAGATTGACGATCATGAAGTTGAAAGCGATGAACAGGACGCTGCCCTGCACCAGGGCATAGTCACGCTGAAGAATAGCATCCAGCACCATGCGTCCGAGGCCTGGCAGCGCGAAGATCTGCTCGACAAGAACTGCGCCGCCCAGCATGTAGCCGAATTCGACGCCGCTCAGCGTCACCACCGGGATCAGCGCATTCGGGAAGGCGTGGCGCCAGATCACCCCCATTGCGGGCACGCCGCGGGCGCGGGCCGTGCGGACATAATCATCGCTCAACACATCGAGCATGGCGGAACGCACAACGCGTGTCACCGAAGCCGCGAAGGCAAAGCCGAGTGTCAGTGCCGGCAGGATCATCTGGCTGAGATTGCCGATCGGATCCTGCCAGAGCGGCGTGAACGCGCCCATGGTCGGCAGGACGCCGAAGCCTGCCGAAAGCGCATAGATGATCAGAAGCCCCAGAACGAAATTCGGCGTCGATTGCCCGACCATGGCGACGATGCGCACTGCAAGATCGGACAGGCGTTCGTTTCGCGTTGCTGCGAACACACCCGCCGGCAATCCGATCATGAGCGCAATCAGCATCGACAACAGCGCCAGCTCGAGCGTCAGAGGAAAACGCTCGAGGATGGCATCGAGCACCGGCTTGCCGTAGGTCGCCGAAATGCCGAGATTGCCGTGAAGCACGCCGAACAGCCAGCGCCAATACTGGACGAACCATGACTGATCGATGCCGAAATAGGCAGCCAAGGCCTGCCGCTGTTCATCAGTCAGCAGGCCGGCATTCGTGCCGAGCATCGCCGTGATCGCGTCGCCCGGCACAAGCCGGATGGCGACGAACACGAGGATGGACACTCCCAACATGATCAGCGGGAATGTCAGCAACCGGCGCGTCAGGTAACCCATGCGATGCCTTACCTCTGGAGCTTGCGATACCCGCCGCGATTATTGCGCGACGGTGACCTTGCTGAGACCGAAAAGCGAGCCGGTCGGGGTCGAGACGAAGCCCTGCACGTTCTTCTGTTCGGCCGTGTAGCCGTAAGACGTGTAGAGCCAGATCCAGGGCGAGACTTCGGCCATATGTTTTTCGAAATCGGCAAAGATCGCCTGACGCTTCGCAAGGTCGGTTTCGACGCGACCCTTTTGCATGAGGCCATCCAGCGTATCGTCGATGTAGTTCGCAACCTTCTGCAGGTTGCCGGTCTTCGTCCAGTAACGATTGTACATGGAATAGGGATCGGCACTGCCGCCGTTGAGCGCGACCGCCATGTCGAAATTGCCCTTCAGCCAGGCGTCGACATAGACGTTCAGTTCCATCACCTTGATGTCGAGCTTGATGCCGATCTCGGCAAGCTCGGACTGGATGACCTGGGCTTCGGCGGTCGCGGTCGGCGGCTCGCCGGTGGCTGCAATCACGGTTGCCGAGAAGCCGTTGGCAAAACCGGCATCAGCCATCAGCTTCTTGGCTTTTTCAACGTCGCGCTTGTAGCAGAACAGCTGGCTTGGGTCGGTGGCAAAGAGCGGCATGGTCAGCGGCCCCGTCACCTTGCCTTCGCCGAGCGCTGCCGTATCGAGCACATCCTGACGGTCGATGGCGCAGGAGATGGCCTGGCGGACGGCGAGATTGTCCATCGGCTTGCGCGACGGGTTGAGCTGCAACACGTTGTAGGAAAGAACCGGCGTGCGGGTCAGCTGCAGCTTCGGCTCCTTGGGAACCAGCGTTGCGACGAGCGGATCGTTGAGCAGTGCGAAATCGATCTGGCCGGTGCGTAGTGCTGCGAGGATTGCCGTTTCGTCCGGAAGGACGCTGACATCGATGCCGTCGACGCCGACCTGCCCGCCCGCCCAGGCCTTGTTGGCGCTCAACACTTCCTTGGAGTTCGGAAC
>JAGWJK010000972.1 GCA_028865845.1 Rhizobiaceae bacterium | reverse complement strand
TGCAGACCTCCGAGCAGCCCCTGCTGGCGCCCGCGCCCGGCCTGATATCGCTGCTTGGCAAAACCCTGATGCGGCAGCCGTCGACCATCTTTGCGCTCGCCATCGCCGTTTTCTTCCTGCTGACTGCAACGCTCGCTCCGATAATTTCGCCCTACGATCCGCTGGCTCAAAGCATTCTCGCCATCAACAAGCCGCCGTCGGCGGCGCATTGGCTGGGCACCGATCAGTTCGGCCGGGACGTGTTGTCGCGCATGATCCACGGTTCGCGCAACTCGCTATTGTTCGGCCTGATCTCGCCGGCGCTGGCTGCTCTTTTCGGCACGACGCTCGGCGTGACCGCCGGATATTTCGGTGGGCTGATCGATCGCATCATCAGCCGTCTGATCGACCTGCTTCTCGCGTTTCCGGAATTGCTGCTGGCGATCATTATCGCAGCCGTCCTTGGCGGCGCTTTCTGGAACATCATCGCGGTCATTACGGTCGCCTTCATCCCCGGTTTTGCCCGCGTCGCCCGAGCCTCGACGCTTGCGGTTAAGCAGGAGCCCTATGTGGAGGCGGCGATCGCGGTCGGCGTTCGCACGCCGACCATCATCATCAGGCATATCATTCCGAACATCGCGGCGCCCATCGTCGTGCTGATGACGCTCTGGGTCGCATCCGCCATTCGTCTGGAGGCCGCCTTGAGTTTTCTCGGCATCGGTACCCGACCGCCCAATCCGAGCTGGGGGAACATCATTCGCGATGGCCTCAACAATCTCTTCGGCTCGCCATGGCCAATCATTGCCGCCGGTTTCGCCATCACCTGCGTGGTTCTCTCGTTCAACCTGATCGGCGACGCCGTGCGCGACATGCTGGATCCGGAGGCGAATCAATGACCTCCGCCAAATCCTCTCCGCTGCTGAAGGTGGAAAATCTCGCCGTCGAATTCGGCCCGAAGGATTCGCCCATCCGCGTCGTCAACGGCGTTTCCTTCGAGATAGAAGCAGGGGGATCGCTCGGCATCGTCGGCGAATCCGGGTCCGGCAAGTCGATGACCTCGCTGGCGATCATGGGGCTCATCCCCAACCCGCCCGGGCGTATCGCGCAGGGCCGCATCGAGCTCGAGGGCGTGAACCTTCTCGAACTCCCGAAGTCGAAACTGCCGGAGATCCGCGGGCGCGACATCGCGATGATCTTCCAAGAGCCAATGAGCTCGCTGAACCCGGTCATGACCATCGGCGATCAGATCGGCGAGGCGATCAAACTGCATGAGAACCTGAGCCGCGAGCAGCGCCGGGCACGCATCATCGAACTCCTGAAACTCGTCGGCATTCCCAATCCGGAGGGAAGGCTCGATGCCTATCCGCACCAGTTCTCCGGCGGCATGCGCCAACGTGTAATGATCGCCATGGCGGTCGCCTGCAATCCGAAGCTTCTGATCGCCGACGAACCGACGACGGCTCTTGATGTGACCATCCAGGCACAGGTTCTCGATCTGAT
Organism: Rhizobiaceae bacterium; assembly: GCA_028865845.1. Taxonomy (GTDB): domain Bacteria; phylum Pseudomonadota; class Alphaproteobacteria; order Rhizobiales; family Rhizobiaceae; genus Rhizobium. The sequence continues at coordinate 1,121 of JAGWJK010000972.1, read as the reverse complement.
GGCGCGGGTGCGAAAGACGCTGAACACCGCCGTTCTCCTGATCTCCCACGATCTAGGCGTCATCGCCGAGGTCTGCGACCGCGTCGTCGTCATGTATGCCGGCCGGGTCGTGGAAGATGGGGATGTCCGCTCGATCTTCCGGAACCCAAGCCATCCCTATACCCGCGGCCTTCTACAATCCATTCCGCGGCTCGATGACGAACGTTCGCGCCTCTACCAGATCCCCGGTTCCGTGCCGCTTGCCGGCACCGTGAAGCAGGGCTGTCCCTTCTATGCCAGGTGCAGCGACCGCATTGACAGATGCGCGGCCGAAATGCCGCCCATGTTCAACGTCTCAGAGCGCCACAAGGCGGCCTGCTGGGTCACCGCCGGAGCAACAGCATGACAGAGATGAGCAGCGGCGACGACCTGTTGACCGTCAAGAACCTCGGAAAAACCTTCTCCGATACCGGAGGTCTTTCGCTCCGGCGGACACCATCCGATGGCGTACGCGCCGTGGATGGCGCCTCCTTTTCGGTTAAGCAGGGAGAAACGCTGGCGCTGGTCGGCGAATCCGGTTGCGGCAAATCCACCCTCGGCCGACTGCTGCTGCGGCTGATCCAGCCCAGCGAAGGCGACATCCTGTTCGAGGGAAAGAACATCACCGGTCTTAGCGCCTCCGAGATGCGCATGATGCGTGCGCGGATGCAGATGGTGTTTCAGGACCCCTATGGATCGCTGAGCCCACGCCGGTCGATCGCTCAGATCATCTCCGAGCCGCTCGAAGTGTTCCAACTGGTGAAGTCCGCAAAGGAGCGCCGGGAACGCGTCGCGGAGCTGCTCACGCAGGTCGGCCTTTCGCCGAGTTTCATGGATCGTTATCCGCGCCAGTTCTCCGGCGGCCAGCGGCAACGTATCGGCATCGCCCGTGCCATCTCGGTCGATCCGCAATTCATCGTCGCCGACGAGCCGGTCTCGGCGCTCGATGTGTCCGTGCAGGCCCAGATCGTCAATCTGTTGCAAGACCTTCAGGCCGAGCGGAAGCTGTCATACCTGTTCATCGCCCACGATCTGGCTGTCGTCCGTCATATCGCTGACCGTGTCGCAGTGATGTATCTCGGCAGGATCGTCGAGATCGGCCC
>JAGWJK010000971.1 GCA_028865845.1 Rhizobiaceae bacterium | reverse complement strand
GAGCGCGATGGCAAGGCTGACGTTCGGCGCCATATAGGCGGCGGAAAGCCACGCCGATTCGGTGGTCGTCGCCGCGATGGTACCCTGGATCTGCGTGAGATTGGCAAAGGCGAGGTTGAGCCCCAGGCCCTGCGTCAGGAAGAACATCACCGACGCGAAGATATAAAACGGCACTTTCCAGCGCGGCATGGGCGGCGGAACAATCTGGGCGGTGGCAGGTATTTCCGTAATGGCGATCGGGGCCGGCTCACCGCTCATACGCTACCTCATGTCTTACCCACATTCTGCAGATTGGCGGTCATGGCGCGGATGACTTTGAGCGCCATGCCGACGTCCTCGTCCGAAATCCCCTGCAAGATATCTGCACGTACGCCCATGGCAAGAGCCTCCACCTCGGCGGCAACGACTTTTCCCGACTCGGTCATGAAGATTTGTTTGGCGCGGCGATCGGACAATACGGCGCGGCGTTCTATGAAACTCTGCGCTTCCATGGCGTCGAGGATACGCACCAGCGTCGGCGTCTCGAGTTCGAGCTCGTCGGCCAGCTCGCGCTGGTTGATGCCGTCGCGTTGCGACAGCTTGTGGAAGACGCGGGCCCTTGCCAGCGTCATTCCGTGCTCGCGTACCAGGCTGTCGAACGCAGCCCGCAGCTTTCGATTGAAAGCCGAAAGTTCATCGAACAATTCGCGGCGTGGCGGCGCTCCAGACATTATCGCTACTTTATATAATTAGTATCCTACCCGTTCAAAGACGTAGCGGGGTTTTCAGCGGTTTTCAAGCTGGATCGCCAACTTGGCGGGTGTCAGGGCCGCCGGACCGAGATAGAATTGCGGATAGGCATTGCGGGATGTGATTCGCGTCATGGTTTTCCGTTGCAGACCGGCCACAAAGGCTTTTTTTGCTCTTCTGCATTTGTCCCTGTGGATGAGTGGAACAACGTGAATAGCGGCGGCGAATGAGGGCCATAAGGCGCACTTGCGCTCCGGCGCGATTGACCGTGACGGCGATTAATCGCAAACCACACGATACTCGAAAAATATAAAGAGACGGAAAATGAACGACGCCGCGCGAAAGATCGCCGCCATTGCTCCCGCCGAAGCGCACTACCGCGAAGCCCCGAACAATATCGAGGCCGAACAGGCGCTGCTCGGCGCCATCCTGGTCAACAATGACGCCTATTATCGCGTTTCCGACTTCCTGAAGCCGATCCATCTCTACGAGCCGCTGCACCGCAAGATCTTCGAAGTAGCTGGTGACATCATCCGCATGGGCAAGACCGCCAACCCGGTGACGATCAAGACCTTCCTGAAGGCGGACGATAAGGTCGGCGACATGACCGTGGCGCAAGATCTCGCCCGTCTCGCCACCGAAGCCGTCTCGATCATCAATGCCGAGGACTATGGCCGCGCCATCTATGACCTGGCGCTGCGCCGGGCCCTGATCACCATCGGCGAAGACGTCGTCAACATCGCCTATGACGCGCCGCTCGACATGCCGCCGCAGTCGCAGATCGAAGATACCGAGCGCCGGCTGTTCGAGCTTGCCGAAAACGGCCGCTACGACGGCGGCTTCCAGTCCTTCAACGATGCCGTGGCGCTTGCGATCGACATGGCCGCGGTCGCCAAGGAACGCGACGGTGGACTTTCCGGCATATCGACGGGCATCCATTCGCTCGACAGCAAGATGGGTGGCCTGCAGCGCTCCGACTTGATCATCCTTGCCGGCCGCCCCGGCATGGGCAAGACCTCGCTTGCCACCAATATCGCCTACAACATCGCCGCAGCCTTTGAAGGCGAAGTGCAGCCCGACGGCTCCACCAAGGCGAAGAACGGCGGCGTCGTCGGCTTCTACTCGCTGGAAATGTCGTCGGAACAGCTTGCCACGCGTATCATCTCCGAGCAGACGGAAGTCTCCTCGTCGAAGATCCGCCGCGGCGACATCAACGATGCCGACTTCGAAAAGCTGGTCGCCTGCTCGATGATGATGCAGAAGGTGCCGCTCTATATCGACCAGACCGGTGGTATCTCCATCGCTCAGCTCGCGGCGCGCGCCCGTCGCCTGAAACGTCAGCGCGGCCTGGACGTGCTCGTCGTCGACTACGTGCAGCTGATGACCGGCTCCAAGAAATCAGGTGAAAACCGCGTCCAGGAAATCACCGAAATCACCACAGGCCTTAAGGCGCTTGGCAAGGAGCTGAACGTTCCGATCGTTGCGCTCTCGCAGCTGTCTCGCGCCGTAGAAAGCCGCGACGACAAGCGTCCGCAGCTGTCCGACCTTCGCGAATCAGGCTCGATCGAACAGGACGCCGACGTCGTGCTCTTCGTGTTCCGCGAGGAATACTATGTGAAGAACCAGGAACCTCGCGATCCGGCCGACCCGAAATATGCCGAATGGGAAGCCTTGTTCGACAAGGTTAAGGGGACGGCTGATGTCATCATCGCCAAGCAGCGCCACGGACCGACCGGTACGGTGAAGCTCGCCTTCCAGTCCGAGTTCACCCGCTTTGCGGACCTTGCCGATCCGTCCTTCACGCAATACGAAGAGCATTGACGGTATCCATTTGGACCGATCCTGCGACCGCGTGGCGTTTGCTTACGCGGT
>JAGWJK010000970.1 GCA_028865845.1 Rhizobiaceae bacterium | reverse complement strand
CGACGAGTTTCCATCCTTGATCCGTGGCAGGCCCTATCAGCGCCGTCGCTTCGGATTTGCGCAACGCCAGTCCGAGCAATTCCCGTGGTCGAGTCACGCCCACGAAGACGTTGGTCGCGGCGGTGAGTCCTACCCCCGTAAATGGCTGGTCGGTAACGCCGAACGCACGGGGAAGCACCGTGGTAAGATCGATGCACTGCTCGTCTGCGCTGCTGCCTTTCCACACCTCGCTCTCGACGACGAGAATTCCGTCCACACTCTTTCCCTTGACCGAGTGGATCGACCCCAGCCGCAGTGTAAGCTCGTCGAACCGCACCTGCTTCGTGGAGCGGCGTTCAGGATCGGTCAGGTCGGCCTTTTGCTCGGCGACGAACCCACAAAATGCGGCGATATCGTCCTCAGCGCCGTCAGGATGCGGGGCGAAGAGAGGCAGCAATTGTTCCATGAACGCCTGCCATGCTCCCTGATCCCAGACGGCATCGCCGGAAAGCACATGGTCCCGTAAAACTCGCCGTACAGCACGCGGCAAGGCGAGGTCGCGACCCGATAGTGCCGCCCACACATTATGGGCGGTAATCGGACGATCATTCGCCGCTTTCCACCCATAGGCGCGCGCCAAACCGGAAATGCCGACCGCAAGCATCTCGCTGACCTCAGCGGGAGGGCGTGCTGCGGCATGGTGTACTGCAGCCTTCTGAAGCTGCCGGCAAAGGAGGTTGGCCTTCCCGCGAGAACCACCTTCGCTGCGATATGCCGGGTGATAGTCGACGAGACTCTTCGGCTGCCACGCCCCCTTCTTGCCGGGCAGATTGTGACGCGACGCGACCGCCCAGACGTCGCGCGTGCTGCAATCGCCGCCCCAGAGCGCGCGCGCTTCTTCGGCGAAGGCTCCGAGAACCGCGCCGATCGTGGCTTCATCGAACAGGAACATCACCCGCGACGCGGGCCGTATGCCCAAGCCCACAATCGCCTGAGCCTGGCGCGCCGTCAGCCGGCTTGCAAAACCGGCAATCTCCCCACCGAACCTGCGGCTCGTATCAAGAGGGATGCAACCAGGACCTGGCGTCCAATAGGCCGGGGCTGCTCCATCGTCCTCGTAAAGCGTTTGATTGCTGTCCCCGAGGCGTTGGAACGCCGTCCCGTCCTGCTTGAAGACGTGCTCCAGCAGCCGGAGTTGTTCGCCATGGGTGTCCTGCGCCTCATCGAGAATGACGAGCGGGAAGCGATCACGAAGCCGCGCGGCAAGAGCCGGGTTTTCATGCAGAGCGCGCCACGCGAGCGCGGTCATGTCGGCGTAGCGATAGAGCCCAGTCTTGACCATCGAGGCCTTGAGCTGAGCCAATGCCTTACCGCAAGGCGTATCGGCGCCGTGCTGCCCCTTCCGCCGGCGCACGGCCAAAGATGTGGGGGATATCGCGTCGTCAGTGAAGGCAGGATCGAGATCCAGGTGAGCGATCCAATCCTCGAGCCGTCGCTTCAGCTTGAGTTTCGGATTCTTGGCGAGACCGTCGAGTACGCCCCAACTTGGATAACGTCGCAGCGCCTCGGCCGCGAAGGCGTCGTCGTCAATTTGACGCACGCTCCAACCCAGGCCCCGGAGATAGGGCAAGGCAAGATATTGGTTGATGAAAGCCGTGACCGTGCCGGTGAAATGGGGATAGGACATCAGCCGCGCCGCTGTCGGGTGGCGAGCGATCAGGTCTTCGACTTCCGTCCGTGCGGCATTGGTATGCGAGATCACGCAGACGCCCCGTCTGCGGGTCAGCCAGTTACGTGAAAGCAGCGCGAGCTTCGCCGCCAGCAGCGTCGTCTTACCATTGCCGGGCGCCGCCTGGACGTCACATGGGATGGCCTTCGCCAGAAAGTCGGTCTGGCTCGGGTCGGTGAAATCGCAACCGCCCAACTCCTCGCCAAGTTCGGCAAGCAGTTCGGGCGTGAGCGGCAGGATCTCGAACATGACGTTACCCCTCCGCCGCCGCTGCGCCTTCCAGGCCGGCGGCCCCGATCTCCTCGTCTTTGGCATCCGGCTCAGGAGCGATCGCCGGCGCGCCGGGGACATAGCCACCCGTCACGTAGTCGATTGCGCGTACCAGATAAGGAGGAAGCCAATCGCGCATCTGCTCCGGTGTATCCGCGCGCTTCCGCAGTATGGCGGCAAGTTGCTCGGCGACCTCGGCCTTGGAGGCTTCCTTGTCATGAACGGGCTGGTAGATCTTCACGGCGATCTCGGTCGCAGAGTGCCCGGCCTCCTTCCAGCCCGCGTAGGTTTCACTGGCCTTCTTCACGATCTTCGCTAGCCACTCAGCCTTGCGACTGCTGGTCTTGGCGAGTTGGACGGCCTGGTGAACGCTCTCGGCAAGCTCGGGCCGGAGCGCAAGATCGAACTCAAGTGTCCAACTATCGGCGATGAAAGCATCGACGGGGTCCCCGACGTCGCGCCGCAGCGTCTTCAGCCGCGCCGCGATCTCGTCCTGGGTCAACTCGTCCTCTGTCTTACGGTCGCCGACGAGGTCTTTCGCTTCGGGCGGCGGGATGTCCCTGTCGGGGATCAGCGCCACGGGCACCGGGATCGCGTTCCCGGCCTTACGCTGCAGAATCCGGCT
>JAGWJK010000969.1 GCA_028865845.1 Rhizobiaceae bacterium | reverse complement strand
TGCTCCAACGCCCTGCTCGAGGCGATCGCCGAGGCTTCGGCCACACGCGGCAGGCGCATTCACATGCATCTGCTGGAAAGCCCGCGTCAGCGGCAATGGCTGGACCGACGGTTTCCGCAGGGCATCGTCCGCTATCTCGATGACATCGGATTTCTGTCGCCGCGGCTTGCAGTTGCCCACGGTGTGCAGCTCCGGCCGGACGAATGCGAACTTCTGACCGAACGCGGCGTACAGCTGGTCAGCAATCCCTCCGCTAATCTGCGCCTGCGCTCCGGCGTCGCCCCGATCCTTTCGATTGCCGAAATAGGCCCGGCCTTCGCGATCGGGCTCGATGGCTCGGGCTTTGACGACGATCAGGACCTCTGGCGCGAAATTCGGCTGATTCATCTGCTGCATGGCGGCCGGGAACTGACGCGCCGTTTGACCGCCGACCGGATTTTCGATGCCGCCATCCGCACCGGCGCCAAGGTCATCAATGCGCCGGTTGAACAGGATTTCGTCGTGATAGACTATCAGGCCCTGACATCAGATGCCCTGTTCGACGATCTCGACGAGACGGAGGTGTTGCTCACCCGGATGACGGCGGCTCAGGCAAGGGGGCTGTTCGTCGGCGGCCGCGAGATCATGCGCGACGGCCGCTTGACCAATGTCGATTTCGAAGCCGCACGCCGGGAACTACTGCAACAGGCCAAGGTCGACCTGCCGCGGCTGTCGCGCGAACGGCAATTTGCCGGAATGCTCTCTAGGGCCATCCGCAGCTATTATTCGGATTGGGCATAGAGTCGACTGGGCGCCGGCTCCTTGTCAGGCCTTCTCGTAGGCGGCGACCAGAGGATGATCGCGATCGGTCGTATAGTTCTTGTCCCATCCGCCGGGCGAGCCCCAATTGGTGACCTCGGGCCCGAAGAAACCCTCGTTGACACCCTTGAAGTGCACGCGGTCGGGCTGGATTTCCTCATCCCAGGAAATGGCATCGACGGGACAGACCGAAAGACAGAGCCCGCAATTGATGCACTCTCCGGGATGGATATAAAACATCCGCCCCCCCTCATAGATGCAGTCTACCGGACAGGCGACCGTGCAATCGCCATCCTTCACGTCGATACAGGGATCGGTAATGACATAAGCCATCTCGGCGCCACCTCACGCAATTTCGTCGAAGTATGACAAAGGAAGGCGTTGCGAAAAAGCGCTGATTTTCGATGTTCTGATTGCCGGAAAGGCAACACCAATAGCTAGAAATTGCCGTCATGCCGTCTCTTGCCATCTTGATGGCAACAGCCGAGAGACTTATCTTATCCTTCGAGGAGCAGGAAAAATGGCTGAACCACAATTGTCTGTACGTAGCGCAAAGGCACGTGATCTGGCGCATCGTCTTGCCCGACGAGAGAATCGCTCTATCGCCGACATCGTGGAACGCGCGCTCGAAGCCTATGAAGTTCGAGAGGCAGGACGTGAGTCCGCGCCCTCCTTCTATGCTCGAATATCCTCGATGACTGATGAGGATATCGATCTGGAAGCGGCGATTCACGAGGGGCGCCAGGTCAATGATGGAATTGACTTGTGATTTTCCTGGACACAAACGTCATATCGGAAACATTCAGAAAGCAGCCGGATCAAGCTGTGATCGCTTGGCTCAACAGGCATGATGCGGAAATTGCGCTTTCAACCGTCGTAGTTGCCGAAATTGCCTATGGCATTCAGAAAATAGCGCCGGATCAACGTGCAGCAAGATTGGAGCGGCAGTTATCCGAGTGGCGGCGGCGGTTTGCTGACCGCATTTTTGGACTCACCGAAGAAGCGGCTCTCGCCTACGGCGACATCATGGGCATTGCAAAGCGCCAAGGACGGCCAATGGCAACGGCTGATGGAATGATTGCCGCCATAGCCCGCGTGAACGGCGGGCGCCTGGCAACGCGAAATTTGTCGGATTTCGAAACTTCGGGCCTCGAGCTTCTTTCCCCTTGGGATTTTTAGCGTCGTATCATTCAGCTCGCCCGCGCGATCATCTCGGCAGCCTTCGACCCGATCGCCATGGCTGGAGCGTTAGTGTTGCCGGAGGGGATGAAAGGGATGATCGAGCAATCGATGACCCTCAGGCCAGAGACGCCGCGGACGCGAAGCTTTCCGTCGACGACGGACATGGGATCGTTGTCCGGCCCCATCCGCAGGCTGCCGGATGGATGATAATTGGTCTTCACGGTCTGGCCGGCGAACTTGGCCAGCGCCTCCTCGTCCTGCAGCGCCGGGCCGGGAAGGATTTCCTCGGCGATTTTCGATTTGAACGGTCCGGTTTCCAGCAACTGCCGGGCAACTTTCAACGAGGCGAGCGTCAGGCGAAGATCGTCAGGATCGCCGAAGAAATTGCAATCGACCAGCGGCTGATCGGCGGGATTGGCCGAGCGCAGCCGGACGCTGCCACGCGCCTTCGGCCGAAGCAAGCAAGAGGTGAAGGTGACACCGTAGGTCGGTTTGGCAGAGGAGACATCGCGGTCGAGATAGACGATCGGCGCGCAATAAAGCTGGATGGTCGGCCGGTCGCCGCCGTCGGGATCGTAGAACAGGCAGGATTCAATGCCGGTGGTGGTGACCGGACCGGAATTGA
>JAGWJK010000968.1 GCA_028865845.1 Rhizobiaceae bacterium | reverse complement strand
AGAGTCAGGCCATGGTATCAAAACGACTCTCACGGCTCGAAGGACACCGCCGCAAGTTCATGGCGGTTATCGACGCGACACCCGAATGCCACCGCGCCGTCCATTATGCCGGTCGACGCGCCAAGAATTCCAATGGCGGCCTCGTGCTGCTCTACGTGATCCCCGAAGGCGATTTCCAGCAATGGCTTGGCGTCGAGGAGATCATGCGGGCGGAAGCCCGCGAGGAGGCGGAAGCTGCAACCGCGAAGGCAGCGCAGATCGTCCGTGAAAATATCGGCATCGATCCCGAGATTGTTATCCGCGAAGGCTCTGCCGCCGAGCAGATCAACGCCGTCATCGAGGAGGACCGCGATATTGCGCTGCTGGTGCTCGCCGCCGGCTCCGCCAAGGAGGGGCCCGGTCCGCTGGTGTCCTCGATCGCGGGCCGCGCCGCTGCCTTTCCGATCCCGGTCACGGTGCTGCCCGATACCTTGACCAACGAGGAAATCGACGCGCTCAGCTAATGCTTTTCGATTATTTCTTGAGCGCGAGTCTCTTGAATGACCCGCGCAAAAGGCTTATCTTCTTTTGAAGAATTCTAAAGACGATCCGGTTCTAAAGCGGTGAAGCGCCCCGGCCTTCCGCATGGAGATTAAGATGTTCATTCAGACCGAAGCCACGCCGAACCCCGCGACCCTGAAGTTCCTGCCGGGTAAAGTGGTGATGGAAAGTGGCACGGCCGAATTCCGCAACGCGGACGAAGCCGAAGTGTCTCCGCTTGCGTCGCGCCTGTTTGACATCCCGGGCGTCAGCGGCGTCTATTTCGGCTATGATTTCATCTCCGTTTCCAAGGAAAATCAGGAGTGGCAGCATCTCAAGCCCGCTATTCTCGGTTCGATCATGGAGCATTTCATGTCCGGCAAGCCGGTCATGGGCGCGGCGTCCGTTCTCTCCGAGGCGCAGGACGCCGGCGGGGAATTCTTCGATGCCGGCGATGAAACCATCGTGCTGACTATCAAGGAACTGCTGGACACCCGCGTTCGTCCGGCCGTTGCCCAGGATGGCGGCGACATCACCTTCCGCGGCTTCCGCGACGGCAAGGTCTATCTCAACATGAAGGGGTCTTGCTCCGGCTGCCCGTCCTCGACGGCAACGCTGAAGCATGGCGTGCAGAACCTGCTGCGTCATTTCGTGCCGGAAGTGCAGGAAGTCGAAGCCGTCTAAGCATTACCCGAAATGTGCATGGCGGTTTTTGGGTAGGAGCATGCAAAGACGAGGGCTGGACGCGGTGACGGTTCAAAGGTAAGTCACGGCGTTCCAAGCGCGGCTTTTTCGGAAAAGTTGAGATGATTGTACTGGCGCTCGACACGGCAGGTGTGGATTGCGCTGCCGCTGTGTATGATAGCGGTAGTGGGAGTGATTCTGTGATTGGGGAGGTCACGGAAACGATCGGGCGGGGACATGCTGAACATCTGATGGACGTTGTCGACCGGGCGCTGGCCAAGGCCAATATCGCGCTCGCCGCGATCGAACGTGTCGTCGTGACCGTCGGTCCCGGTTCCTTCACTGGTATCCGCATCGGCGTTGCCGCTGCTCGCGGTTTTGCGCTCTCCCTTTCCATCCCGGCTGTCGGCGTCACCACCCTCGAAGTCATGGCCGCTGCAGTGCGGGAAAAACACCCCGGCAAAGCCGTGCTTGCGGCCATCGATGCCAAGCGCGAAGAAATTTATCTCCAGTCTTTCGATGCCGCTGGCGTGGCGCTCGACGAACCCCGCGCCGTCACCGTCGAGGAAGCGCGGGCGATCGCTGGTAGCTTCGATGGCATCGTCACCGGCACTGCTGTCGCAAGGCTCAACGATGCGCCGCCCCCCGAGCGGCCGGATGTCTTCCCGATTGCGCTCGTCGCCCGGCTGGGTGCTGCCAAACCTGTCGGCGAAAAGCCGAAACCGCTTTATCTTCGTGGACCCGATGCCAGACCGCAGGCAGGGTACGCCGTAGCCAGGGCATAGACATGCTGGAATCCTACCTCACTCTCAAAGCCGAATACGAAATCGTCCCGATGCAATTGCGGGATTGCCTGGAAGTCGCCACGCTGCACAGCGAGCGCTTTTCCCGCCCTTGGGACGATAGCGAATTTCAGGGCTTGTTGTCGCAGGATACCACCTTCGGCTTCGTCGCCCGCCAGACCAATGCCATCCTGAAGAAGACGCTTCCGGGTTTCGTTCTGGCGCGACACGTCGCAGGAGAGGCGGAAATCCTTTCGGTTGCCGTCAATGCCAAGCTCGGCCGCAGCGGCCTCGGCTGGCGGCTGATGCAGGCGGCGCTGCGTGAAGCGCGCGACCGCGGCGGCGAAACCATGTTTCTCGAGGTCGACGGCATCAATCACCCAGCGCTCGGGCTCTACCGCAAGCTCGGTTTCGAGAAGGTTGGAGAGCGCAAGGCCTATTATGTCGGTGAGGACGGCGCGAAATCGACGGCGCTTGTCATGCGGCGTGTTCTTCGCTAGTCCGTATTTCAGATACGAACTGGCCCAAAGACCGCTTCTATGACCGATCCAACCAAATCCCTCGAGGACCTCTGCACCGAGCGCGGCATGCGTATGACGGAGCAACGGCGGGTGATCGCGCG
>JAGWJK010000967.1 GCA_028865845.1 Rhizobiaceae bacterium | reverse complement strand
CTCGACGGCAGCGATGACAGCATGCCGGGTTTCCGCAAGGAGATGGTCGAAATCACCGATGCCGATGTCATCGAAAAGAGCGGCGAGCGTTTTCATCCGATCGTCATGCCCTCCACCGATCCACAGGACCGGGTCGCCGGCAAGGTTTTCAGCGTCACAGCCGAAGAGCTCGCAGCAGCCGATGAGTATGAAGTTTCAGACTACAAGCGGATCGAGGTAACACTGACATCCGGGATCATGGCCTGGGTCTACGTCAAGGCATGATGCGACGCGCACGGCTGCGCAAGCTTGGGAAGTAATCCTCGCCCATCGGAGCGCTGACTGGCGGCGATACCCGCCAGCAACATGTCACGTAAATTGAGACGATCCTGATCGCGGTTGACCAATTCGCGAACGTATTCGCCTTATTACAAGCACTCCGCCTCAGTTCGGCAGACAGGCCGGTCCGATCGGCTCGAAGGACTTGTATGTCAGGATGAACTCCTGGTGCCCCATCGTTTCCGACTTCGTCGGCGCGCCTGATGCGACGCCGACCAGAAGGTCATAGATTTCGTCGCCAACCTCGGCCAGTGATCCTCGCCCTTCCAATATCCGGCCGGCATCGACGTCCATGTCGTCTTCGAGACGACGATAGGTGTCGGGGTTGGCGCAGATCTTGATGACAGGCGAAATCGCTGAACCGGACACAGAGCCACGACCCGTCACGAAAAACACCGCGTGACAGCCCGATGCGATCATCTCGACGATTTCGGCATTGTCCGAGATGTTTGGAAAGCCGAACCGTACCTCGCCATCGGGAACGACGTCCATGAGGTAGAGGCCACCCCGCGGCGGGATGTCACCGGGTTTGATCAGGCCGCTGATCGGCGAGGCACCGGACTTGGCATAGGCACCCATCGATTTTTCCTCGATGGTCGTAAGACCGCCATCGGCGTTCCCCGGGGCAAAGCTGCCATATCCGAGCGTCGCATAATAACGCGCAGCTTTTGCCACGGCCGACCGAAGCTCGTCGGCCAGGGCCGGCGTGGTGGCGCGATCAGCCATGATCTCTTCGCAGCCGATCAGCTCACCGGTCTCTTCGAAGATGCAGGCAGCTCCGGCGGCGACAAGTCGGTCGAAGGCACGCCCGGCAGCAGGATTGCCGGTGATGCCGCTGGTGCCGTCCGAACCGCCGCAAACGGTGCCGACGATCAACTCGCTGACATCCATCGGCACCTTCTCCTGCCCTTCCAGCGCGGCGAGTTGCTGCGAGACCCACTCCCGCCCCGCGCCGATGGTCTTTCGGGTTCCGCCCTCGTTCTGGATCGTCAGCGTGTGAACCGGCCGGCCGCTCTCCTCGATGATCTTGGAAAGCGAGAACTTGTTGAAGCTCTCGCAACCAAGCGACAGCAGCAGTACGGCGCCGATATTCGGATGCGTACAGAGCCGCTCCATCATCCGTTGCGCATAGGCATTCGGAAAACAGCCGGGAAAGCCGATCAGATGCACATCCTGGTCGCGGAACTGCGCGATGATTTCGCGCCCGACATGATGAGCACACTCGACGAGATAGGCGACGACGACGATGTTGCGAATGCCCTTGCGTCCGTCCGGACGCAGATATCCTTGCAGGTTCCCGCTCATGGCGTCTTCACCTTTTCACTGATCTCGATGACATGGGTCGGCGTGTAGTCGCTCTTGACGTTGTGAAGATGGACATGGTCGCCAGGGGCGATCGCCTGCGTCGCCGAGCCGATGGGCGCACCATATTTCATGATCTTCGCACCTGCCGCGATCGGCCGGCGGGCAACCTTGTGGCCGCGGGCGATCGCCTTGCCAAGGACGACTGGCAGGCCGGCGATCAACACGGCCTGTCCCTCCGCTATATCCTCGCGGGCAACGAGCACATTGTCGTGGTCGGACAGGAGAAGAAGACGCGGATCATTATCGGAAGTCGGAAGCGGCTCGCCCATGACAATTCCTACATCACGCCGAAGGTCGCAAGCGCTTCGCAGGCGCCCATGCCGCCGCGAATGGCCTCGGCGACCCGGTTTTCCGTCCGCGATTTCTCCAGCGCGCGTTCCAGCGCCTCGGCTTCCGCGGCTTTCGGGATGACCAGCACGCCCTCGCGGTCGCCGAACAGAAGATCTCCCGGCTCAATACGCACACCATCGATCTCGATTGCGGTGTGATAGTCGATGACCTTGCCACGCGGCCCCTGGTCCTGAGCATAGACGCCGCGGCAGAAGGCCGGAAAGCCAAGGCGCTCGATCTCGCCGGCATCCCGCACATAGCCGTCGAGCACCGCGCCGGCGGCCTTGAGATGCATGGCACGCGTCGACATCAGCCCGCCCCAGAGCGCATAGCGCAGCGAGGAACCGGTGGCGATGTAGACTTCCCCTTCCTTCAGCGAATCCAGCGCTTCCAGCATCAGGCCGAAAGGCTTGTCGGCCAGAGGACCAACACCGCCGCCATCGGCATAGACGTCGGCTTCGAGAACCGGCATGGCGCGCCCGGCAATCTTCATGTGGCTCTGCAACGGCGAAATCCCCGCCGGCAGAAACTGGCGACGGTGTCCCATCACATCGAGGACGTCGCCCACGACGGCCGTGAAGAGCTCATTCTTGAG
>JAGWJK010000966.1 GCA_028865845.1 Rhizobiaceae bacterium | reverse complement strand
GGGAAGGTCTTCGTAATGCCATCGAATTTAAGTCGGGGCGTCGTGGCCATGTGCGGTACTCTCGAAAAAGGGAGAGCCGGTCCTTGTTCGAACCGGCTCTTGGCTTTTTAGTTGGCCACTGCGGCGTCCTTCATCAGGACGGCGCGGACATCGACGCCGTCGCCCTGGTATTTCGCGACGTTGTCCTTGGTGATCAGCGCCTGCGGGGTCGAAACGACACGTGGAAGTGATTGACCGCCGACCAGACGTAGCGCCGTCTCCATTGCTACTTCGCCGGTCAGGACCGGGAAGCTGTCGACAGTTCCGGTGAGTTCTCCTGCCTTGATGGAGGCATAGGCGTCGGAAATACCATCGGTGCCGAAAACCACAACCTTTCCGAGGAGACCGGCAGATTTCACGGCTTCGACGACGCCGAGAGCCATACCATCATTGTTGCAATAGAAGCCGATCAGATCGGGATGCTGCTGCAGAATGTTGGTGGCCGCATCGTAGGACGTCTGGCGATCCCAGTTTCCCGGAACGCTCGCAACGACGTTGAACTTCCCATCCTGGGTGATCGTCGACTTGAAACCATCGGTTCTCTGCACGGCAGCAAACACGCCGGCTTGCCCCTCGATGACGGCAACCTTGCCGCCATCGGGGCGGTTGGCGATGAACCACTTGGCGACACGGACGCCGTTGTCGCGCTGGACGTTGCCAACATAGTGTTCTGCCTGAGGAATGACGGCATCGTTGACGTTGACGACCGGGATCTTGGCGCTCTTTGCTTCTTCCATGACGGGCTGGAGGTTTGCGTCCGTCTGGGGCGATACAAGTAGAACGTTGAATCCTTGCGTTACCATTCCCTCAGCGATCGTCAACTGGCCGAGCTGGTCGCCTTCGCTCTGGGCCGCCTGGTAAGCGACGGTAACGCCGGCCTTGTCACCGAACTTCTTGTAACCCTCGCCGAGCGACCGCCAGTATTCGTTGGTCAAAGTCTTCGACACGCCGCCGACTTTGGTGCCTTCCGGAACTTTCGGCATCGGACCAAACTTGGCTTCGAGCTGCGACCAGTCGATACGGTCCTTTTCGGTGTCGGAGTTCAATGGCGCGAGGCTTTGCGCGATTGCGGCGCTGACCATAAAACTTGCGATCAAACCGGCTGCGATCGTACTCTTGATAAATGTCTTCATGGGTTCCTCCCGAGTTTGGAATTTACACGCATCCGAGCGTGAGATAGCTGTTTAAGTTCAGGCAACGGCGCCGAGCATCATCTCCTGGATGACTGCCTGGGCGGAAACGGCGTCCTGACGGTCAATCGCGCCGGAAAGCCGATTGTCCTGCTCGAGGCGATCCACGACCGTCAGCATTCTTTTGACG
The DNA here is from genome assembly GCA_028865845.1 of Rhizobiaceae bacterium. Taxonomy (GTDB): domain Bacteria; phylum Pseudomonadota; class Alphaproteobacteria; order Rhizobiales; family Rhizobiaceae; genus Rhizobium. The sequence continues at coordinate 1,250 of JAGWJK010000966.1, read as the reverse complement.
GTCTGTATATTCACCTCGCATTCGTGAACCGGATCGAGGCCGGTCATGTCTGGGAACGTGTCGAAATAGATCGCACCGGAGTAGCCGTCCTTGCGGATTTGGCGCAGGAGTTCGATCGTCTGTTGGGTATGGACGGCGCCCACCATCAAGCCGTCGTCACGCTTCGCATAACCGTCGTTGAGATGAACTCCCAAGACACGGCTGTAGCGGGCGATCAGCGCCGCGGCGAATGCCGGCTGCTCGTCCGCATAGAGAACGTGTGCGAAATCGAGCGTGACGCCGAGATTCGGCAGCCCGACCTCCTGGATCGCCAGCAGAGTGGTCGCACAATCGGGCATGAGGCTGTAAGAACGCGGTTCGTTTGGCTTGTACTCGATGCTGATGAGGCATTCGGGGTCATGTTCGCAAACTTCACGAATTCCATCAATCTCGTGTTGCCACATCTGACGGTAGTCAGCCTGGAAGGCGTAGTCGAAACCGTCCTGACCGAGCCAGATCGTCATGAGGTTGGTTCCCGCTGCCCGTGCGGCGTCGATGCCGGCCTTCGTCAAATCGATCGCTTCCCGTCGGACTTTTTCGTCGGGATTGGTGAATGCGCCGATTTTGAATGCGGGGTTCGTATAATAACGCATAGCGAACCCGTTAATTGAAAGGCCCAAGTCCCCAATTTGCGTAGCGAGTTTTGCGGGATCTCCGGAGACGTGATCCGGGTAATTGAGGTCAAGATCGGTCAATCCGTCGACCTTGGCGGCGCGAGCGGCCATTTGCATGACCGTCGGCTTTCCCGAGAGGTCGGGCCATTCGGCGTGCGGCCTCGAGGCGAAAGAGTTGAGGCGCGTGGCGAATTTCAAGTTGGTCACTGGACTACACTCACATCATTTGTTGTCGGCGACTACTTCACACATAACTGTAAAGCTGTAAAGTTATGAAATGTTGTGCACTGCACCAAATCGACTTTGCGAGCGCCCGCCGGCATTTGTGGATCGAGTGCGCGTGGGCATCCGATGTAAGCTCTGACCGACAGCCGCCACGGTGCGCTAAACCGAACCAACACGCGCTGTTGGTCGTTCCGGAACCGCTCCTCCGGCAACCGGCTATTCGAGTTTCGAGGGATTTGCGCGACTTGACCAAGGCCCGGTGACGAAGCGGATTCGCAACGTAAGCACCGTGTTTTCGAAGGGCACGCGTTGTGCACCTTAAAATTGAACCCATCGAAGGCATCGATCGCTCGATATCTCAACGACCAAACA
>JAGWJK010000965.1 GCA_028865845.1 Rhizobiaceae bacterium | reverse complement strand
GAAGGAAATACCTCGCACTCGCTCTTGCGATCGACGGGTTACTGGACAAGGACGGGCTGCTGGCAACGGACGTCGGTAACGCGCACGTCGGCCTCGCCGACCTTTATCCCGAGAAGCAACAGCGTGTTGTAGAGCACTGTGTCGAGGGGCGATGTCACGCCGGATAGCGTTTGCGCAACAGCCGATTGAATAGCCGCGTTCGTGCCAATCCCGATGCCCAGGATCTGGACGTTGAGCGAGGCGTTAGACAGCAGCGAGGTCACGGTCGAGGTCAGTGTATCCTTCGTCGATATCGACTTGACGGTGCCAGACGAAATTTCAGAAGGCGAAAATGTCAGCGTGCTCTTGCTCATGTTCGTTATCTTCACGCTGGACGAACCTGTGACCTTGAGCAAGGCCGAGCTCACCAGTGCCGCGTCCGTCACGCGAGGCTTGCTGGAGAAATTGGCAAACGAGGATGTATCGACAGTGCCGAGCTCGAGATCGGCTATGCCTGGCACGGCATCGACAGATACGTTTGCGTTCTGCGCGCCGCCGCCGAGGCATGTTATGTTGGAGAGCTTTCCTTCGGCGTAGGCGATTTCCAGATAGATCGGAACCTGCAGCGTCAGCCCGGCGATCGCGGAAAGGCCAGTCACCTGCGTATTGATCTGAAGCCTCGTCTGCGCGGTGCGGACCAGCGATCCGACTGCGCCGACGGCGGTGGCTGGCGTTCCCTGTGGCGGTTCGCCGATGGCAAGCGTGACCGTGACGCTGGCAAGACCCGGGATGGACGCGCCGACATTGACGCCGATCTGTTTGTTTTGATTTGCGGCCATGGCAGCGGCGGAAATCAGATCAAGGACATCGGCAGTGACGGAGAGGTGCGAGCCGGTGCCGATGACCCTCTGCTGCAGAGGCCCAAGATCGAGGATATCGCCGAGCCTGAATTTCACTTGGGTCGTGTTCGCCGCGTTCTGGACCGTCTTGATGGCCGCGGCTGCCGTCCCCGAGAGGCCGGTGGACTTGCCCACGCTGTTCAGGAACTGGCTCATCGTGATCTGCGTGTCGAGGACATCGGAATAGTTGGCGGCCGTCAGATTGAGATCGGTCGACAAGCTGTCGATGATCGAAAGCAGATTGACGTTGGCCGACAACAGCGCGTTGTAATCCATGACCTTCAGCGAGATCGTCGTGCCGAGCAGGCCGCCCAGAAGAGAATTCAATAGGCCGCCATTCAGGCTGGCCAGCCGTGAACCGATCGAGAAGGCTGCGATTTTTTGTGTCGATGCCGTTCCCGTCGCCTGCAGGGTCGGAGCGTCTGCGAAGGAGGTTGCGAAGTAGAGGTTGCCCGTCTGCCGGATCGAGACCTTCGCTGCATCATAAGGTTGTGCTCCGGCAACGAAGCGCTTGTCGATGTCGACCGAAGGATCGGCGACGTAGGTGCCGGGCGTGATCGTGGCTATCGCGTCAAAGTCCTTGGCCGCGTCTGCTATCGAAAGTTGTTGTTGGCCGGCATTGGATGTGTAGCCATCAGCGGTGCGGATGGCGATATTCATCCCGTTCTGCTGGAAGTTTGCCAGCACATTTGCCTGGGCATTGCCAGGGTCGGACGCCGCAACGATGGCCGCAATATCGGCTTGATCCTGCAGGGTGCGCTGCTGAAGGGTGAGCGCACCATAATCGATGCCGAGGCTCAGCACATAGAGGATCAATGGTGCACAGAGCGCTGCCGTAACGGCGATATTGCCGTTACGGTCGCGCCGGAGATTGAGAAGAGACATCAGATGCCTCCCATGCGGATGGTCGTCGCCCGCTTGATCGTCTTGCTTGGAACCGCAAAACTGTAGAGGTCCCATATGGGCAGCGACGAGGCGTCGTATTCGAGCGAAACCGTGAATTGATTGGCGTTGGTCGGGTCTTGAGCGACCGTCACCTGCAGCTTGTCGCGCGAGATGAAAGCCTGGTTCATGCTCGAAGTCGTGACGTAGTTTTGCACCAACTGCTCACGTTCCGTCTCGGTGACGCCAGCAACGGCGGTTCTCGCTGCATCGGCGGCCATCTGCTGGATGGAGTGGGCGACGGTGAGATAGATGCCGTAGGCGACCAGCGTCATGACCAACAGAATGAAGACCGGTGCAACGATCGCGAACTCAACGGCGGCAGCACCGGATTTGTTTTTTCTAAAGTTTCGAAGGTACCGCATAGGCTTCCTCCAACTATGATCGAACATGTGAAACTGTAGATTGACGAGCGTCAATATTAAGCCTCTATAATGAAATCTATTGGTGTTAAAATTTGGTTGTTACAAGCGAAGTTAATTTCATCTAGCAATAGTGATTGCGAAACACATTCGTAACGTTTCGAAGGCGTTCGGTGCTGTATCAATATGAGATGATTCAACCAAAAATATATTTTTGGGACATCTCATATTATGAATCACGGCGTTTGCGGGGGACATGTGGAGGCTGCTTTTCGCTGCGACTTCTCGGCGCGGTGCGCCTTGCAATAACGGCGACGCTCCACAGGCGTTAACCTGTGGCATACCAAATCGCTTTCCGGCTCATTGATAATTTGACGCTAAATTACCAGCCGCAGCCGCCATGAAGGCGTGACTGTCTTCGCCATGACGCGCGA
>JAGWJK010000964.1 GCA_028865845.1 Rhizobiaceae bacterium | reverse complement strand
CAGACCCTTGCCGGGAAACTTCTCTAATATGCCCTCACCTGCCATGCCCTCGATCATCCGGCGCATGCGCTCGTCCTTGATGCCGAGCGAAGCCGTCTCGCTGAAGCTCAGCCTATCGAGGAAGGGAACACGCGACAGCCAGCCGATCTGGGAGGACAGAAGCGGGTAATAGAAGGGCACCCCCCAGCCGTCATAGTGAAAACACGGCGAGTAGATGGCGACGGCGCGGATGGTGTCGGGCGCCTTGTCGGCAGCCAGCATCGACAGCTTGCCGCCGACGCATATGCCAGCCGCATAGACGCTCTGGGCGCGTGTCGCCAGCAGTTCGCTTGCCTGCAACACGCTCTCCAGCCAATCCTGCCAATTCGAACGCCGCAGCGCCGCGACATCGGCGCCATGACCGGCGAGCAGCGGCGCATAGACGCTATATCCCTTGCGATGGAGCTGGCGGGCGACCAGCTTCATTTCGGCCGGCGCTCCCGTCAGCCCATGGATCAGCAGAACTCCCTTACCGTTGCTGCCCTCCATGAAAAAACTAAGCCCTTCAGAGCTCATGCGAACGCTCCAGCTCCAAGTTCTCCTTGGCCATGAAGCCAAGTGCATGACAGGTGCTGATGACGTGCACGCCGGCCTTTTCCTGCTCCTCCTTGATCTGCTCGTGCAGCGTGCGCAGTTTCGTCCAGTGGGTGCGCGGGCGATAATGATGTTCGGCATGGTAGCCGTTGCCGAACCAGAGCCAGTTGTAGAAGGACTTGTGACTGCTGACGCCCCAGGCGATCGGCTCGTCCGGATCGCCGTGCAGATGCTCGTAGTAGCCGTTCAGCGAGGACAGGCAGTTGCCGAGATAATAGAAGGGCACGAAGAAGAGGACGGCGCGCCAGTCGTAGATCAACGCCAGCGCGGCGAGGCCAAGAAAGAAGAAAAGTTCGAAACGGCCCCATTTCGCCTCGAAGGACCGGGTGCGGGCGATGGCCTTGTGGATGTCGCCCAAGCTGTCGCGAAAGAAGCTCAGGAAGGTGTAGGACCAGACGTTTTCCGGCTGTCCGTTGCGACCATGCTTATAAATCGACAACCAATCGATCGTCTCGCCCTGTTCGTTCGGGCGATCGCTGTTGCCGGAATGGTGCCGCATGTGCACCCAGTGATAGTAGGTTTGCGAGAAACCGATCGCGGCGGATTCCAGCAGGCTGAAGCCATAGTTCATCCAGCGCGGCTTGAAATAGGGCGTGTGGATGAAGTTGTGAGATATGCTGTTGATATTCCAGGAAATCGACACCGCGTAAAGGCAGCCGAGAACGGCCGACAACCATAGCGGCCTGCTTTCGAAGCCGACGATCAGGTAGACGACGAAAGCGAAATGCGCAACGGCTGCCAGAACCGGTACGGCATCCCATCTGGTATGAGCGAAAATCTTCATAATCCGGTCACTCCGACACAGGCCACGCCGGCTGTCACGAAGAACACGCCCGCTGCATGGCGAAGGTTGATATGCTCTTTGAAGATCACGGCTCCGGCCAGCGCGATGGCGACGTAGCTCAGGGCCATGAGGGGAAAGGCGATGGTGAGGGGTACCCGGCCGAGCACCACCGTCCAGGCAACAAGTTCGACGGCCCAGAACAGAATGCCGAGCCAGATCACCGGCCTTGCCAGCGACGCACGCAGGCTGCCATCGCCCGCCGAATGCTTGAAGCAGACCTCGCGGGCCGTTTCCGCGAGCACGCAGAACAGGATCAGGCCCAGCATGGGCAATGTAAGGCTGCCGCTCACGCCATGTTCTCCGCGAAAACCTCTAGCAGCGCGTGGTTGGCGGCGCTGTTGATATCGCGCGTCGCCTCCGGTCTGCTGCGGACATGCGGCTGGTCGATGAGGATTTCGGCCCTCTTCATTGCCCGCGTCCAGAAATTGCCGGCATATTGAGGGGCGGAGTAATCGCCGATCACGTCGGCGCCGATGATGCGGTAGCGGCTGCCGATCTCACTTACCAGCGACAGGAGATAGGGAAGCCGCATGCGTCCCTGGTCCCAATTGGTGACCGCATCGTCGGCGGCAAGCACGTCCTTGTCGACGGTGATATATACGGCCTCGGTGCGGATACGGCTCAGCAGCCGATCGATGAAATTCTCCTCGCCGATCGTCGAAATCGATTTCCAGTGCAGCGCGCCCGAATCCTGGTGATAGCTTGCGCCGTTCCCATATTCGGCCAGAACACGGCTCGGCGGATGTTCGTAAGGGTAAAGCTCCAGCTTGCCCTCGCCCAGCCAGCCGAGGTTCGCTCCCTTCCGCTCGGGATTGCGCAGGTCGTGGCTGCACACGCCGACGGTGATGACCTTCTGCACATGACGATTGGCAAGCGCCGTGTTCACCCACGAGCCGCAGTGCATTCCGCCATCGAATCTCACCCAATCGGGATGATTGTCGAAATGAACAAGCGTGGTCGGCACCGGATTTCTCTCAAGGACCGTCGCGAGCAGCAGCGCCGTCACATGATGGAAATCGCCTGACCCCATGAAGCAGAGTTGCGCCGCGTCGCCAGCGTGCGACATATTCTCGGCAATGCTGCGCCCGAGCTTGTCGAGAGCCTGCTGCCGGCTCCAGAGCCTGACGGCCCGGCCGGCATCC
>JAGWJK010000963.1 GCA_028865845.1 Rhizobiaceae bacterium | reverse complement strand
CGACGTCAGAGGGCCGTCTCTTTTCGAGCAGCAGCATATCCCCGGAGCGATCAACCTTCCGCATGGCAAGATGACCGCGCGAAAGATGGCGGAATGGCCCGAGGATACGCTCTTCGTCGTCTATTGCGCCGGTCCCCATTGCAACGGCACCGACAAGGCAGCGCTGCGGCTCGGCACGCTTGGCAAGCGCGTCAAGGTCATGATCGGTGGCCTGACCGGCTGGGCCGATGAAGGCTTTGCTTTCGAAAGAGGCTGAGAAATAAAAAACGGAGGTCAGCGATGTGCAGGCCTCCGTTTTCTGCAGTGCAAAAAACTTTCAAGCTACGTCATTTGACTGTCGCGCCGCTCCCGTTTCCGTGCCAATCTCGCGGTAAGCAAAATGGGAACAAAAGTATGATCCTCAATCCATTCGACGACCGGGCTGATCGGTCGAAGACGAAAATTGCCGTGACCTATTTTGCATTGATCGCGTTCAATATCGCCGCCTGGGTCTGGGCGTGGATTGCTTTTTCGGACCGGCCGGCACTGCTCGGCACAGCTTCTCTCGCCTATATGTTCGGGCTTCGGCATGCATTCGATGCCGACCACATCGCCGCCATCGACAATGTCGTGCGTAAGCTCATGCAGGAAAAGAAACAACCCTATGCAGTTGGCTTCTTTTTTTCACTTGGGCATTCCACCATCGTCGTACTCGCCTCCCTGCTGATTGCCGCCACTGCAGCAGCGATGCAAAGCCAGCTCGATTCGTTTCACGATATCGGCGGCGTTATCGGCACGGCGGTTTCGGCCGCTTTTCTGCTGCTGATCGGCCTTGCCAACCTGTTCGTGCTCAGGGGCGTATGGTCGGCTTTCAGCCGGGCGCGAGCAGGTGGAAAAATCGTCGATGACGATCTCGACGCGTTGCTTGCCGGCTGCGGCTTTCTTGCCCGCATTTTCCGGCCGATGTTCAAGGTCGTCACACGATCCTGGCACATGTATCCGATCGGCTTCCTCTTCGGCCTCGGCTTCGACACGGCAACCGAAATCGGCTTGCTCGGCATCTCCGCCGCGCAGGCGGCGCAGGGCATGTCGTTCTGGACTATACTCGTCTTCCCGGCGCTGTTTACGGCCGGCATGTCGCTGATGGATACGACAGACAGCATATTGATGACCGGCGCCTACGGCTGGGCCTTCGTCAAGCCGGTGCGCAAGCTCTGGTACAATCTGACGATCACCGCCGCCTCGGTGGTCGTCGCCGTTTTCATCGGCGGCATCGAGGCGCTCGGCCTGATTTCGGATAAGCTCGGCCTTGAAGGCGGGATCTGGAGCCTTGTCGGTGATCTCAACGGTAACATGACCAATTTCGGCATCGCGGTCGTCGGCATTTTCCTGGCGAGCTGTCTGGTTTCCACCGTCCGCTACAAGGTCAAGGGCTACGACAGCTTGCAGATCACCCGGTCCTGACGCATCATAATTCGCATAGATTTACAGTGCCCTGGCTGGAATTCTTCGGTCGTGCACATAGTTCATGGGCGATGGGGGACACAATCATGACCCAAGGAACGGGCGTTTTCGGCTTCGCCCTGCTGGCGATTTTCTGCGCAAGCAGCGCCGGATCGGCTTTGGCGCAATCTACGGGTTGCTCGCTGCGGCCCGCGGTGAGCGCACAGCGCCAGACGTTGAATTGCGAACCGGGACTGAGCATCACCATCGAGCGCGGCGCCAGCTACCAGCTCGCCGACCGCAATCGCGATGGCCATGTGGACAGCGTCAAGCTCAACAGCAAGGCAGTCTTGGTCGATGTCGACAGCAACCGCGTTAAGGATGGTTTCGAAGTCGTGACGCCACAGGCGATCGCCGCGGTGCGCGGCACGCGCTGGGCCGTCGATGCCCAACGCAACAAAACGGACGTGCTGGTTTTGCGCGGGCGCGTCGGCGTCAATCGCGTCAACGCGCGCACGGGCGTGACGCTCGGCGCCGGTGAAGGGGTTGACGTCGACAATGGCCGCGGCCCTCTTCGGGTGAACCGCTGGCAGCAACCGCGGATTACCGCGTTGATGGCACGCCTCGGCCAGTGAGATCCTGATTGCCATGCGCAGACCGCCGCTGCAGACGCTGATCGCGCTTGTCCTGACCGTCGTCTGGGGCGCTGGGCTGGGCTTCATGCATCTGCGTGGAGACGCTGCCTTTCTCGAGGGCGCGGAAGCGACGCTGACGAACATCCGCACCGTGCTCGGCGGCAAGCGCCAGCCCCCTGATCTCGTCACCATTATTGCGATCGACGACGAGGCGGCGCGGCAAGCCGGACACTATCCACTGCCACGCGCCACCCTTGCGAAGGTGGTCGACGCAATCGCCGCCGATGGGCCAAAGGCGATCGCGCTCGACATGCTGCTGGTCGATCCCGGTCCGGACGCGGACGACGCGGCGCTGGCGCAATCTCTCAAGCAGACCAATGCCATTCTTGCCGCCGCAGGCGTGTTTCCCGAGAGCCGCCAGCGGGTCGTGGACGACAGCAACGAGCCACTGGCCCGCGTCCCGAGCGCGCTGCAGTTCCTGGAGCCGGAACAGCGATTTGCGCAGGCTGCGGCCACAGGCGTCGTTAATGTGCAGACCGACAAGACCGGGACGCCGCGCTTCGTGC
>JAGWJK010000962.1 GCA_028865845.1 Rhizobiaceae bacterium | reverse complement strand
ATCGCCCGAGACGATGGAAATATCAGGATATTGGACGGGATCGGGCACAATCCGCATCGCGAATGCCCGGCCCATCTGGTCGATCTGATTGCCGGTTGGCTATCGCACTAGATATCTTCCGTCAGCTCTCGCCCACAACATGAAGGATGGCCCCCACGGTCAAGTGGGGGCGTTCGCCGATTTCATGGGCACGTCAGCTGGCCCGGTTACCTTTATCATCGAACACATGCAGATGCTGGGCGGGGAAACTGACCTTGACCTGCGGGCCTGCCGTCAGAGCTTCACGGTTGAGGGTGAAGACCTTGAATGGGAGACCATGCAGCGAAAGGTGCAAAATGATGCCGAAGCCTGTCGGCTCGATCAGCTCGACATCGGCGCCGATGCCGCTGCCATCCGCAGTCATGACCACATGCTCGGGCCGGATGCCGAGCGTCACGCTCGCGCCGTTTGACAGCGAAAGTGGCGAGGACAGTGGCAGGATTGTCCCGTCCTTCAACTTGACGCTACCCGCCTCGTAGGTGGCATTCATGAAATTCATGCCGGGCGAACCGATGAAGCCGGCGACGAAGAGGTTGGCGGGGCGATCGTAAAGTTCAAGCGGACTGCCGACCTGCTGAACCACCCCGCCATGCATGGCAACGATCCGGTCCGCCAGCGTCATCGCCTCGATCTGGTCGTGGGTCACATAGATCGAGGTCGCCTTCAAGTCGCCATGCAGTTTCTTGATTTCCGCGCGCATCTGTTCGCGCAATCGTGCGTCGAGGTTCGACAGGGGTTCGTCGAACAGGAAGGCTTTCGGCTGGCGCACGATGGCGCGGCCCATCGCGACGCGCTGGCGCTGGCCGCCGGACAAAGCCTTTGGGCGGCGCTCGAGCAGCGGATCGAGGCCTAGCTTGGAGGCGGCAGACGAAACGGCGCTGGCGATCTTCTCCTTCGCCGTCTTTCTGAGCTTGAGACTGTAGCTCATGTTGCCGGCAACATTCATATGCGGGTAGAGCGCGTAGGACTGGAACACCATGGCGATGTCGCGATCCTTCGGGTGCAGCTCGTTGACGCGATTTCCGGCAATGCGGATTTCTCCGCCGTTGATGTCCTCGAGACCGGCGATCATTCGCAGCAACGTGGACTTGCCGCAGCCGGATGGTCCGACGAGCACGACGAACTCGCCGTCCTTGATCCTGAGGTCGACATCGTGCAGCACCTGCACATGTCCATAGGCTTTCTTGACGTTCTGGATATCGATCGATGCCATTTGACTATCCCTTGACCGCGCCGGCCGTCAGGCCCTGCACGAGATAACGCTGGATGAGCAGGAAGAAGAGCCCGGCCGGAATGAGCGCCATGACGCCCGCGGCCATCATCTGCCCGAAATCCACCGAGAATTTCGAAACGAAGGTGAGGAGCCCGACCGGGAAGGTCGCAGCCTGGTTGCCGTTGATCAGCATGAGCGCGAACAACAATTCGCTCCACGCCGCCGTGAACACGAAACCAAGCGTTGCGGCGATGCCCGGCAATGTGAGCGGCAGGATGATCTGCCGGAACGCGGTGAACTGGGTCGCCCCGTCGATCATCGCCGCCTCCTCGAGGTCCTTCGGAATGCCGTCGAAAAAGGACTGCATCAGGAAGGTCGCGAACGGCACGTTGAATGCGGTGTAGACGATGACGAGACCGGTCAGGCTGTTGGTCAGGTGCAGCGGCGTCAGGATCTTGAAGATCGGCGCAACCAGCATGACGAGCGGGAACATCTGCGTCAGCAGCATCAGCGCCACGATCCAGTATTTGGCCCGGAAGTTGAAGCGCGAGAGTGCGTAGCCGGAGAGTGATGCGCAGATAGTGACCGCGATCGCCGTCGACGCCGAGACGATCAGACTGTTTTCGAAGAATGTTGGGAAGTCGCTGTGCTGTAGCACGAAAGCATAGTGCTCCCATGTCGTACGCGACGGCCACATGCGCACGCCTTCGGTATAAAGAAGATCGTTCGGCGTCACCGAGACCTTCAAGAGCCAGAAGAGCGGAAACAGCGCAAAAACGATATAGACCAGGATGGCCAGTCGATGGGCGATGGTGGGAAGGATCGAGCGTCTCATCGGATCAACCCCTGTTCAGCAATGTCTGCCGCAGCAGAATGATGAGCATCGAATAGGCGAGCAGCAAAACCAGCAGAACCAGGGCGATTGCCGAGGCGTAGCCGAAGTCCAGCCGCTTGAAGGCCTGGGTGAAGATATAGCTCGCGACGATTTGCGTCCGGTCCGCCGGTCCGCCGCCGGTCATGACGACGATCAAGTCGGCGAAATTCGATACCCAGACGGTGCGCAGCAGAACGGTGATGGCGATGGTCGGCGCGAGGAAGGGAAGCGTAATCGAGCGAAAGCGCTGGAACCAGCCGGCGCCGTCGATCGAGGCCGCCTCGTAGAGATCGCGCGGGATTGCCTGGAGGGCGGCGAGCAGCGTGATGGCAAAGAAGGGAATTCCCCACCAGACGTTGGCGACGATCGGTCCCCACATGGCATAGGACGGATCGGAAAGAATATTTTCCGGCTCCTTCATCAGGCCGAGCGCGGTCAGCCAGTGCGGGATCGGTCCGATGACCGGATTGAAAAGCCACGCCCAGTTAAGGCCGGCA
>JAGWJK010000961.1 GCA_028865845.1 Rhizobiaceae bacterium | reverse complement strand
AGCCGCACGGTGACGGCATTACGAGTTTCACTCAGGTTTTTGAGACTGGCGAGCTTTGGGGGGTGAGTGAGGAACCCTTCCGTTCTGGGAGCCCGCCTTTCGTACCGGCTATTGGTGTTGAGAAGGCATTCGTTGCAGCGCTAGACAATCACCGCTTCATTTATGAAAAGGAACTCAAGCTTCGTCCGCCATTTACAGCAGAATTCGGGGCGGTTGGCCTGAAAGACATGTACTTGGTCGTTCCAAGTGTGGAGTTTTCTTCCGGTGAATATGCGGGTCCGATCCGCAAGGACAGCATTACCCGGTCATTTCAATTGGGTAGTTTCGAGGCTACGGAATGGGAGGCAGCGCTCAGAGATTTTTTCGTCGACCTGTACGACCTGGCGGCTCGCGACCGAGCCAAGGTGCTGACCGACGATCTAGTCGCCGCTAATATGATTCCGCCGCGGTAGCCGCTATGTGTCCGTCACGCCGCTTCCCGTTCGTCCTCGGTCTCCGACGGGCTCTTGTCGAGTGCAGGCACGAGGCTTAGCAGCCAATTGGCTGCTTTGCTGGCCTGCGATGCAGCGCGGACGATGGCCCGGTTGTCATCGCGCAGGACCTCCAGCCAGGAACCGATATAGTCGGCGTGCCGGACGGTCGGGACGATGCCGAGTGAGGCGCAGCAGAAGGCCGCGTTCATTTCCGCCACCAGCTCCTCGAAACCGTATTTCTTGGTCCCGAAATTGCCGGTCATGTCCCGCCCAAGACGCGACGGATGGCCGGTGGCGTGACCGAGTTCGTGGAGTGCCGTGCGGTGCCAGTTTATTGGCTCGAAATAGGCCTGGGGCGGCGGGACCTGCACATAGTCGAGCGCAGGGACGTAGAAGGCGCGGTCGCCACCGATGCGAAAGTCGATGCCAGTTGCGCGTATCAGGGCTTCGACCTGCGGCTCGATCAGCCCGGGCGGCGTCGGCGGTGCGGCAGCCGCGATGTCGTCCGGGAGGTTTTCGCATTGGGCGGCGTTGAATACCGTGAACCGCTTCAGGAAGGGGATGGCCTGGGCTTCGTCACCTGTGTCTCCCGCCCGGCGCTTTTCGTCGTCCGGCACGAACCGATCGGCGTAGACGACCGTCGTGCCGCGCTCGCCTTTGCGGACGTTCCCGCCGAGGCTCAGCGCCTGGCGAAAGGTGAGCCAGCTTTGCCCGGGAAATCCGTGCGCGATCACAGCGCCCCAGAGGATCAGCACGTTGATACCCGAGTATTGCCGGCCGGTGGCGGCGTTGCTCGGCATGGCGAGGGGCGCCTTCGCTACGGCGGTTCCCCAAGGCTGGACCCAGGGTATGCGCCCGGCCTCCAGCTCGGCGATGATCTTGCCGGTGATTTCTTCGTAAAGGCTGGCTCGGTCCTGGCCGGCGCGTGCTGGTGGTGACTTTCTCGACATCGCGGATCTCCGCGACGGGCGCCGGAAGCCTCTCCTCCGGCCCTCAACCCGTCACGGCAAACCCGTCCGCACTCTCACTCTCGGGGCGTTGCGGGGTTTCCCCGCAGAAGGGGTCGGCCGAGACCGTGGGCTCGGACGTAGGGGAAGGCTTTCCCCCAAAGCCCCAATATTGCGGGCTTCATTGGCATTTCATGCGATCTGAGGTGATTGGGTTTAGGCCGACGGGCGAAATCCCTAGGCGCGCAGCGCCGCCATCAGGTGGTCGACGAAGACGCGTACCTTCGGAAGAACCTGGCGCGCGGTCGGAAATACGGCCCAGATCGATAGCTCTCGTGGCGTTCCATCTTCCAGTTGGATCGGCACCAGCCGTCCGGCCTCAACCTCGGGTCTGAGGTCCCAATCAGATAGAACCGTCAGCCCAGCGCCTCCGACGCACGCTTCATGTGAACCCTCGATGCTGTTTGACGAGCATCGGCCTTCGACCCTGATCATCCGCTCCTTTTCGCCCATCTGGAACGGCCAATGACTGACACCCGATAAGGTGATGCAGTCGTGATTGGCCAGGTCGGCAACGGTGCGAGGTGTACCGCATCGTTCGATATAGGCCGGTGCGGCGCATAGGATTCGTTGGTTCGGAGCGAGCCGCCGGGCCACGAGGGTTGAGTCGCGCAGTTGCGCGATGCGGATACCGACATCCATGCCGCGTCCGACGAGGTCGGTGATGCCGTCAGTAATCTCGATGTCGATCGATAGGGCGGGGTTCTCTTCCAGCAGGCGCGGCACGATTGGCATGATGATCTTTCGGCCGAACGCCGCGGCCGCCGTCACCCTGAGAAGCCCGGTCGCGCCCTGGTCGCTTGGCGCCAGGGCTGCGCGGCCCGCCTCGGCGGTTTCCACCATGCTCGTCGCATAGGACAGGAAGGCTTCGCCTTCTGCTGTCAGGGAGACCGAGCGAGTCGATCTGTGCATCAGCCGAACGCCGAGTTCGTCCTCAAGGGCGAGCAGCCGGCGAGACGCGGCCATAGGGGTGATTTTCAGCCGCCGGGCGGCTGCGGCGAGGCTTCCGGCGGAATAGGCCTGCACGAAGATATTCAGAGCGTCGATGTCCATACAGCCTACATAACAGAAATCGTTATACAGGCATCTCATTTATACCGGCTTATCGCGAATATCGTTACGACGTACATCTGGGGGGCAGAAAGGA
>JAGWJK010000960.1 GCA_028865845.1 Rhizobiaceae bacterium | reverse complement strand
GGCCAATAGCGGATCAGCCCTGCCCTCGGGCGTGACGTCGATGGTCTTCCAGCCGAATTCGCGAGCGGTGCCAAACAGGTTTTCCGCCTCATAGGCGCGGGCGAGAATCTGGCTGCCGAGGCAGATGCCGAGCACCGCCTGGCCGGCTTCGGTGAAGTCGCGCATCAGACGGGCGAGATCAGGCAGATAGGGGTGGGTGTGGTCGTCGCACGCAGTCTGCTCGCCCCCAAGCACCACAAGCGCGTCATGCGCGGCCGTATCCTTCGGAAGTGCGCCGCCGTCCCAGGGACGGAACCATTCGATCTTTGCACCCGCCTCTTCAAGTGCGATGCCGAGGGCGCCGAGCGGCGTGTGTTTCATGTTTTCGACGACTGCGACGCGCATTCCCATGATTCCCCAAAACCTGTGCCGGCGGAGATGAGCATGGGCTGATCCACCGCGCAAGGGCGGAGGCTTGCGAGCGCCTATAGCGGAGTCTAAATGTCAGCAAACGACGACAAGGAAAATCGACGATGAGCGACAAGCCCCGGATCACCATTCTTTATTGCACGCAATGCAACTGGCTGCTGCGCGCCGGCTGGATGGCACAGGAACTGCTGCAGACCTTTACCGACAGCCTCGGGGAGGTGGCGTTGCTTCCGGGCACCGGCGGCGTCTTCGAGATCCGCATCGATGGCGAACTTTTGTGGGAGCGCAAGCGCGACGGCGGCTTTCCCGGCCCGAAAGAACTCAAGCAGCGCGTGCGCGACGTCATCGACCCCGATCGCGATCTCGGCCACACCGACCGCGCCTCGCTGGAAAGCTGACGCCTTCCACGGACCTTGAGTCCGCCTGCCCCTGGTCACCCCCAGGGCGAGTGGCAGGTCTGGAAGCCGTGATGAAGGCTGGTGTAGCGATTGGTCGCGGGATTGTAGGAGCGATACCGATCAGCGCACCAGATCTGATGCCGGTTCTGGTTGTCGTTCGGCGACCGTATCTGAGGCCGCTTCGGCGGCACATAGGTGTTGCGCGGCTGGATATAGATGCGCGGATTCAGATTGGGACGGCCGTCCAGCCCCTGCGGCGTGTTCGGGATAGGCTGGCCCGGCCGCCTGTACCATTGCTGCGGGCCAAAACCGAAGCAGCCGCGCGTATCGCATTGAACGGAGCCTGGGCTGCGCGGCGGGACGATGATGTTCGGGCTGTTCGACGCGGCCCCAGCGGGATCAAGCGGCACCAGCGAAACGAGGCTCACGGCGCAGCCGAGCGCGATCCTGCCGAACATAGTCATGATATCTTCTGCCTCTTCACCATCTCTCTTGCCGTACTTGCGGCCGCCCAAGAATATATCTGGGGCGTTGCCGCCGCCAAAACCAGTCTCTCGCCGCCGCAGGGCGCGGCAAATATGCCGGGCGCGGCACCCGTTGATCCTTCTTCCCGCTTGCTTCATAAGAAATGCAAATCTTTCGAGGAGATTGCACGTGAGCAGCCTGAAATTTGGAACCAGCGGCCTTCGCGGCCTGTCCGTCGATCTCAAGGGCCGGGCCTCCGCGCTCTACGCCACAGCCTTTGCCCGGCACCTCTTGAAAAGCGGCCATGCCAAGCCCGGCGATCTCGTTCTCGTCGGGCGGGATTTCCGGGACTCGAGCCCTTCGGTATCGGCAACCTGCATCGGAGCGCTGAAGCGCGCCGGCCTGTCGCCGATCGATTGCGGCACGGTGCCGACCCCTGCGCTTGCGCTTTACGGACTGGAACTCAAGGCGGCGTCGCTGATGATCACCGGCTCGCATATCCCGGCCGATCGCAACGGCATCAAATTCTACCGCCCCGACGGCGAGATCGACAAGCAGGACGAGCTGGCGATCAGCGCCGAGGCGGCAGCGATCGGCGATGCCGCCATCGACGAGACGCCCGGCAGCTGCGAAGACCGTACGGCGGCGACCGAGGAGCTGTTCTTCGAACGCAACGCCGCGCTCCTGCCCGCCGACAGCCTGGAAGGCCTGACCGTCGGCGTCTACCAGCACAGCACCGTGGCGCGGGACCTGCTTGGCCTCGTGCTTGCCCATTACGGTGCCCGTGTCGTGCCGCTCGGCCGCTCGGAAAACTTCATCCCTGTCGATACCGAAGCGGTTTCGGCCGACACCATCAACCTGCTGAAGGGCTGGGCGCCGGCGCATGGGCTGGATGCCATCGTCTCCGCCGATGGCGATGGCGACCGGCCGCTCGTCGCCGACGAAACCGGCGAGCCGCTGCGCGGCGATCTCCTCGGCCTTATTGCCGCGAGGTTCCTCGGCGCCGAAGTCGTGGTGACGCCCGTCACCTCCAATTCCGGCATCGAAGCGGCGGGCACCTACAGCGTGGTGCGCACGCGCGTCGGCTCGCCCTATGTCATCGCCGGCATGGACCAGGCTCTGGCAGCCGGCAAGACCGGCGTCATGGGTTTCGAAGCCAATGGCGGCACGCTGACGGGCAGCCGCTTCGTCATCGAGGGCGAACAGGTGCGGCCGCTGCCGACGCGCGACAGCTTCCTGCCCGTCCTGGCGACGCTTTATGCCGCCGCGCGCGCCAAGCAATCGCTGTCTGCGGTTGCCGCCAATTACCGCCTGCCCTTCGCGGCAGCCGACCGGCTGGAGAATTTCCCGGTGGAAACC
>JAGWJK010000959.1 GCA_028865845.1 Rhizobiaceae bacterium | reverse complement strand
GGAAATCATCCAGGAGCGCCTGGAACGCGAGTTCAATCTCGACCTGATCGCGACGGCGCCCTCCGTCGTCTACCAACTGACCATGACCGACGGCACCGAGATCGAGCTGCACAACCCGGCCGACATGCCGGACGTTGTGAAGATCTCCGAATTCCGCGAGCCGTGGATCAAGGCGACGATCCTGACGCCCGACGATTATCTCGGCTCGATCCTGAAGCTCTGCCAGGACCGCCGCGGTATCCAGACCGAGCTGACCTATGTCGGCAACCGCGCCATGATCACCTACGACCTGCCGCTCAACGAAGTCGTCTTCGACTTCTACGACCGCCTGAAGTCGATCTCCAAGGGCTATGCCTCCTTCGACTACAGCCTGACGGATTATCGCGAGAGCGATCTCGTCAAGATGTCGATCCTCGTCAATGCCGAGCCGGTCGATGCACTCTCCATGCTCGTACACCGCTCCGCCGCCGAAAAGCGCGGCCGCGTGATGTGCGAGAAGCTGAAGGACCTGATCCCGCAGCACATGTTCCAGATCCCGATCCAGGCTGCCATCGGCGGGCGCATCATCGCCCGCGAGACGGTGAAGGCGCTGCGCAAGGACGTGACCGCCAAGTGCTACGGCGGCGACGCCACCCGTAAGCGCAAGCTGCTCGACAAGCAGAAGGAAGGCAAGAAGCGCATGCGGCAGTTCGGCAAGGTCGAAATCCCGCAGGAAGCGTTCATCGCAGCGCTGAAGATGGGGGATGAGTGAGGGACACCAAGTCTGACACCTCACCTCCGGAAAAGATGAAACTGCCCGCGTGAGCAGAGCTGAACGCGAGCGTTTGTGGCTCAAAGATAATGAAAAGGCGATTGCGGCGGCAAATGCCTGGGTGGAAGAACACGGCCTGCCTCTCGCAAGGTACAGGCAATTCTGACACCACAGGCGCCGGCGTTTAAGCCTGCGCCATATATTCCTTCGTCAAGCCCTCATACTCGTCCATCGCCGGCAATGCGGCGTAGCTGTGCTTGGCAGGCGTCGTCGCCCAGGGGAGCTTTTCGCTCGTCCAGGTCTCGATGAAGGGCGTGAACCAGCTGACCTCGTTGAGCATGGTGGCGCGAACATTGACGAACCACTCCATGCCATCCATCCGCGTGAACAGCCAGCTCATGCAGTGCGGGCAGAAATAGTGGTGAAGAAATTCGCCATGCAGCCCGCCGACGACAGGCTCGCCTTCGGTTACTTCGAACCCCTCGGAGGGGATCGCGACGCTCAGCGAATAGGCGCTGGCGGTCATGCGCTGGCAGCCGGTGCAATGGCACGCCATGGTCAACAGCGGCTTGGCGCTAATCTTCAGACGCACCTGCCCGCAACGGCATCCGCCTTCCAAGGGTAGATTAAGCGCGCTCATGAATCGGTCTCCTCCGGTTTTGTTATGGACCGCTGTCCCATGTAGCACGGGCGGACGGTGCGCAAATACATATCTATGCAGTCAACTCATCCGGCGACTGCACCCGCACGTCCAGTGGACGAAAATCCCTAACATTCCAGGTCAGTATCGTCAGATCGTGTCGTTTTGCGGTTGCTGCAATCAGAATATCGGCAAGGCCGGGATCATGGCCAGCGGCGAGCGCTTTGCCTTCCAATTGGCCAGCCTGCATGGCAACTAAGGTATCGACCGGCAGGATACGATCACCATACTCTTCGACGAGTTCAGCCAGCCATGCCTTGATGAGACCGGAGCGTTGCGGGCTACCGCCTTTCACCATGGCCAACTTCTCCGCACCTTTTTCGATTTCCTCTACGGTGATGACGGAGAGAAAAAGTGCATCTTCGTTATAGCGTGCGCGCAGCCAGTCAAGAAATGCCGTTACCGCCTTTTCTTTGGCCGGAAGCAGCATCGATACGACATTGGTGTCCAATAGATATCCCGTCACAGATCGACATCTCGCGACTTCGACGGATTGCGCTCAAACTCGATGTCCTCTGGAAATTCCAGCAGGAAATCGACCAGGTTTTTTCGCGGTTTCCGCAGAATTTTCTTGGCTGCCTCAGCTGCTTCGATGCTGACGATGGCCGCTACGGGTTTGCCATGGCGCGTGATTGTCACGAATTCGCCTCTGATTGCCTCGTCGACGAGATTGGAGAAACCAGCTTTTGCATTTTTCAAGCTCACGACGGACATCACACGCCCCAAAGTAGTTACTAGTGACCACTTTAATGGTTTATCTCCCGGGAATCAACGACGCATCTAGCTCTCAGAACCCGACCGTTCCGCCTATCAAGCCACCACCGCTTGCTTTTGCGTCTCCGCCGCGCCGATCATAGCCACCCAGGCGCGGGCGATCGTCAGGCCCGCTTTGTCGGCCGCGGCGGCGTTCCTGGCAGCGATCTCGGGGTAGCGTTCCAGCCAGCCCGGCTCATTGCGCTCGATCGAGGTCTTGAACTCGGTGCGCCAGCCGTCGACGACGGTGGAATTGGCTTCGAAATGGAATTGTGTGCCATAGGCGGCGCGACCGATGCGGAAGGCCTGGTTTGCGGTGACAGCATTGGTCGCCAGACGCACCGCGCCTTGCGGCAGCGTGAAGGTGTCGGAATGCCATTGGAAGATGGTGAAATCGTCGTCGAGATCGGCCAATAGCGGATCAGC